>JAFXNX010000254.1 GCA_017529175.1 Clostridia bacterium | reverse complement strand
CGAAGATGTCCCGGCGCAACGCAGTTATCAGACGTCGTACCGCAGTCGAGACGCTCGGCTGCACTCAGGTCATTTGCTCGGATAAGACAGGGACGCTGACTCAGAATAAAATGACAGTCGTGGAGGCGTATACCGAAAAAGGAGAACTCCTCGCCCTCGCGATGACGCTCTGTTCCGACTCGGTGATCGACCGTGACGGTAACGTTACGGGAGAGCCGACCGAGAACGCACTCGTATCTTACGGCGCGTCCGTCGGCCTTTACAAATACGATCTTGACGCGATCACGCCCCGCTGCGGTGAATTTCCTTTCGATTCGGTCAGAAAACTAATGACAACCGTTCACCCGGACGCCGACGAGTTTATCAGTTATACAAAAAGCGCCCCGGATGAACTGCTCGAAAAATGCACGTCGTATTTGACCGCCGACGGCGTCGAGCCGATGACCGCGGAAAAGAAGGCGGATATCCTCGCGCAGAACAAGAGTATGGCGGACGGTGCTCTCCGCGTTCTCGCAGCCGGCATGAAGAGGTATACCGCGATCCCCCAAACGATGGAAGAGGCGGAGAGCGACCTCTGCTTTATCGGTCTTGTCGGAATGATCGACCCCGTTCGTCCCGAAGTCGAAGACGCGGTCAAGAAATGCCGCGAGGCAGGGATCCGCGTCGTAATGATAACGGGCGACCACGTTGATACCGCCGTCGCGATAGGGAAGAGCCTCGGTATGCTCTCGGACCGTTCCGGAGCGCTTACAGGCGCTGAACTCGACCGTTTGAGCGACGAGGAACTGTACGACAGAATAAGTGAATTCTCCGTTTATGCGCGCGTCAAGCCGGAGCACAAGGTCCGTATCGTAAACACCTGGCGCAAACACGGAATGATCTGTGCGATGACAGGGGACGGCGTTAACGACGCGCCGGGGATCAAGAGTGCGGATATCGGCGTAGGGATGGGTATTACCGGTACTGATGTCACTAAGAACGTCGCCGATATGATCCTGGCTGACGATAACTTTGCAACGATCGTCGGAGCCGTTGACGAGGGCCGCAGGATATACGCTAATATAAGGAAGTCGATCCAGTTCCTTCTGTCTTCCAATTTGAGCGAGGTGCTCGGCGTATTCATCGCGACGCTTTTGGGCTTCAAACTTCTTCTTCCTGTACACATGCTTTGGATAAACCTGATAACCGACAGCCTTCCCGCTCTTGCGCTCGGAATGGAACCGTCGGAAGAGGATTCGATGAAAAAACCGCCGAGAAGCTCGAAGGAAGGTCTGTTTTCGGGCGGCGTAGGGTTCGACGTGATTTATCAGGGCGCGTTCGTCGCGATCCTGACGCTTCTCGCCTACTTTATCGGTCACAGGATGGAGGCGGGCAGGTGGGAGATTACCAACAGTCCCGACGGTATGACTATGGCGTTCCTCACAATGTCGATGGCGGAGATATTCCAGTCGCTCAATATGAGGAGCAGGCGCGGTTCGATCTTTACTCTGAAAAAACGCAATCTGTGGCTCTGGGGAGCCGCTGCGGTCGCGTTTCTGCTTGTCGTGGCGGTCATCTATATTCCGCCGCTTGCAAAAGCTTTCTCATTTGAATCGATTTCAGCGCTTGAATTTTTGACGGCGTTCGGACTGTCTATCACGATAATCCCGCTCGTCGAATTCGTAAAACTTATTCAGCGTTCGGTTCACAAGAAATAAAAAAAGAGGGCGGTACGCAGCTTGAACAGGTCCAGTAAAAACGGACATTGAAAAAAAGAGGCCTCCTATGATACAATCAAAAAGTATCATAGGAGGTTTT
>JAFXNX010000253.1 GCA_017529175.1 Clostridia bacterium | reverse complement strand
TCATCCGGTCGCTTTTCCGAGAAATTCAAGAATTTTTTCAAAAAAGGTGCGTTTTTCGGTCCGCTCTGATACGTCGTTTTCAGCGTAAAGCGGAACAGAGCCCAAAAATACGCCTCCGACATGAAATACGGCTTTCCCGAGAGCGTCCCCGCGCTTTACGGGTGCGGCGACGAAACGCGGCGCTTCTACGGTCATCTTCGTTTTCTGTCCTTTTTTGACAACGGCGGAGAACGTGTCGCAAGAGGAACACCTGACGCGGCTTGCATTTCCTCCGATCACCGGAAGATCGACCTTTACCGTTCCCGGTTCGGAAAGCTTGCAGTTTTGATACAGGGATTGACCGTATTCGTGCATAGCGCGGTGATCCGACCAGTCGTTCGGATCGTTGAGCGTAACGGCGACGGTGAGAACTCCGTCGCGTCTTACCGCCGATACGAGGCATCGTCCGGATTTTTTGGTAAACCCGGTTTTTACTCCGATCGTTCCGTCAAGAGATCGGAGCAATCTGTTATGGTTGACGAGAGTTCGCTCGGATCCTCCGCTGAACGCAACCGCGGAGCGCTTCGATACGATCCTTTCAAATTCGGGATCACGTAACGCCGCGCAAGTCAGTTTTGCAAGATCGAACGCCGTCGTGAAGTGATCGGGATCGTCAAGACCGTGCGGATTTGTAAAATGGGTATCGTTCAGTTCCAGCTCTTTCGCTTTTTCGTTCATCAGATCAGCGAATTTTTCGACCGACCCGGCGACGCGATAAGCGATGGCTGTCGCGGCGTCGTTCGCGCTTTCAAGCATGAGAGCAAAGATAAGGTCTCTCAACGTTACGGTCTCACCCTCGGTGAGATAAACCGATGAACCCTCGACGCCGACCGCCTCAGGCGGGACCGGAAACGGCTCGTCGAGATCTCCGCTGCCTAGCGCGACGAGAGCGGTCATTATTTTCGTAGTGCTCGCCATCGGAAGTCTTTTTTTCGCTTCGGTCTCAAATATGACGTCGCCGACGTCCGCCTCCATCAGAAATGCGCTTTCGGCAGAAACGCGCGGAGCGGCGGAGCCCGTGCCCGCGTAAGCTGGAGCAGACGGAAACGTAAATAAGGCCGAAAGGACGATGCAGATAGTCCGTATCCGTTTTTTCATATTACACGTGACCTCACAACAATTAAATCAGTCACGGTTTATGATTCATCCCAAGACGTAGAAAGATACGTCCGTCCGGACGGAGAAAAAACGGTTATTTTGTATTATCTTTGTCCTTTTTCTTGAAGATGCCTTTGATCTTATCAATGATCTCGGGAGAGCGGTCAACCAGATTGACAATTTGCGAAGCTGCGTCCGTTGAACCCGAAGTTGCTATGTTCAGCATTTCCGCTTTTCCTTCGGGATTGATGACGATGAAAGCCACGGGTGACACGGAGATACCGGTGCCGCCGCCTCCTCCGAAATTCGCCGGGGCGTTTTTATCCTGGTCCTTTTCGCTTTTTTTCTTTTTGTTGTAATCGAGACCGCCCGAAACGTACCCGACGGAGATCTTCGAAACGGGAATGAGCGTTGTTCCCGATTCGGTGACGATGGGATCGCCGATTATGGTGTTGGCGTCGAGCATCGATCTGATGTTGGAGAGGGACGCGTCGATCATTTCTCTCAATTTGTTGCTTTCTTCCATTTTCTTTCCCTTTCTGGACTCAGCCCTTTTTTATTTTCTTTACAAGGATCGATAACCCGATCCTCAAAATGTTTATCACTCTTATACCTACGGTTACTTCGGCGAACAGGTCGAATTCTCCGCCGACAAAATCCGCCGAGACGTCCACCGCGTCTGCTTTTACGGTCAGGGTGGTATTGACGTCCAAAAACTCAAGCAGATAAGATACGCTCTGACTTATCGCGCCGTATCTCAGCGCGACGGCCGACGCTTCTTCGGCTCCGACGGAGATCCTGAGACCGTCGATCGTGATC
>JAFXNX010000252.1 GCA_017529175.1 Clostridia bacterium | reverse complement strand
GGAGGAACAGTATTTATGCAGGCGATCATACTTGCCGCGGGCATGGGTAAGCGGCTCAAGGATCTTACACGCGACAACACAAAGTGTATGGTAAAGGTCAACGGAGTCTCCCTCATAGACCGTATGCTTCATCAGATCGAAGAGCTGAAGCTTTCAAGAATAGTCATCGTGACCGGATATAAGGGAAGCGAGCTTACGGAGTACATCAAAACTCTCGGGATCGCGACGCCGATTGTATATATCGACAACCCGATCTACGATAAAACAAACAATATCTACTCCCTCTCTCTTGCCGAAAAAGAGCTTGTCGAGGACGACACGCTGCTCTTTGAATCGGATCTGATCTTCGATTCCTCGATAATTCGCGAGCTTATCGACGATCCGCGGGACACGCTCGCGCTCGTCGACAAATATGAGTCGTGGATGGACGGAACGTGCGTCACGCTTGACGACGATGATTCGATCATATCCTTCGTTCCCGGAGCAAAGCTCAACCACGACAACGACGATATTTACTACAAGACCGTGAATATCTATAAGTTCAGCAAGGAGTTTTCGGATAAATACTACGTTCCCTTCCTCAAAGCATACAGAAAAGCGCTCGGAGAAAACGAATACTACGAGCAGGTGCTCAGAGTCATAACAGACCTCGGGCGTGAGTTCATCAAGGCAAAGAGACTGAGCGGTCAGAAGTGGTACGAGATAGACGACGTGCAGGACCTCGATATCGCGGAATCGATATTCACTCCCGACACGGACGAAAAAGTAAAGCTCATACAGAGCAGATACGGCGGATACTGGAGATATCCGAAGCTGCTCGACTTCTGCTATCTTGTCAACCCGTACTATCCTCCGAAGAGGATGCTCGACGAGATAAAAGCGAGCTTTGACACGCTCATTTCGGAATATCCCTCCGGTATGCGCGTGAACAGTCTGCTCGCGGCAAAGAATTTCGGCGTGAAGTCCGAACACATCATAGTCGGAAACGGAGCCGCGGAGCTGATAAAAGGGTTTATGGAACGCTCCTCCGGAAAGACCGGATTTATCCGTCCGACGTTTGACGAGTATCCGAACAGATACGCAAAAGAGGACTCCGTTTACTTTATTCCCGACAACCCCGATTTTGCTTATACGGCTGACGACATCATGCGCTTCTTTGAGGACAAAGGCATAGAAAATCTCGTCATAGTAAATCCGGACAACCCGACCGGAAACTATATTCCGAAGTCCGAAATGACGGAACTTATCGGATGGGCGGGAGAACGCGGCATAAAGGTTCTTCTCGACGAATCGTTTGCTGATTTCTCGGACGAGAAAGACAACACGTTCATCAAAGAAGATATCCTCGGGAAGTATCCTGATCTGTACGTTATGAAGTCGATCTCGAAGTCATACGGCGTACCCGGACTTCGTCTCGGTGTTCTCGCCTCTTCCGACGCCGATTGCATTTCCGCAATGAAAAAGGAAGTTGCTATCTGGAACATCAATTCGTTCGCCGAGTTCTATATGCAGATCGAGGAAAAATACAAGAAAGACTACGCTCGCGCGCTGGATAAACTCCGCGCGGAAAGAGCGCGTTTCCAAAGCGAACTCTCTAAGATAGACGGTATCAGAGTAGTTCCCTCTCAGGCAAACTACGTCATGGTCGAGCTCAAAGAGGGGATCTCCCCAAAGGGACTTCTCAAGACTCTGCTTGTTAAATACGAGATCCTCATCAAAGAACTCACAACGAAGACAAACGGAAAGAACTATCTGCGTCTTGCCGTGAGAAACACAGAGGATAACGATGCGCTTATTGACGCACTGCGCCGCGAATTGAAATAAAAGAGGGAACATAATGAAGATCATTAGCTTCGATGACGTCAAATCACTGAACATATCTCCTGCCGATTGCTACAAATGGGTCAGCGAGATGATCCTTCACAAAGCAGACGCTCTGCTTCCGGCGAAAACTCATATGAATATACCCGGTAATATTTTCTGCAACGTAATGCCCGGATTGATTTCAGAGGCGGAGGGAAAATACTGGGGGGTTAAAGCGGTTACCAGATATCCCGACAGAAAACCCGCTTTGGACAGCAAGATCATGCTTATGAATGCCGATTCCGGCGAGTTCCTCGCTCTTATCGACGGAAACTGGATCACGGCGATGAGAACAGGCGCTGTTGCGGCTCACTCCGTCATGCATTTGGCAAAGACGAACTTCAAAACGGTCGGTATGATAGGTCTTGGGAACACGGCAAGGGCGACTTTGCTTGTGCTGGCGTCAGTTGTAACGGACAGAATTCTTGATATAAAACTGCTTAAGTACAAAGATCAGGCGGAGCTGTTTATCAACAGATTTTCAGGATACGGCAATCTTCGTTTTTCCGTCGTCGACACGGCAGAAGAGGCGGTCAGGGGTTCTGACGTCGTTGTATCATGCGCTACGTATTTCGAAGACGACATCTGCGCGGACGACTGCTTTGACGAGGGCGTACTCGTTGTGCCTGTTCATACGAGAGGATTTACCAACTGCGACTTGTTCTTTGATAAAGTGTTTGCGGATGACACAGGTCACGTAGATCACTTCAAAAACTTCGCAAAGTTCAAATACTATGCGGAAGTCTGCGACGTTGTCAACGGAAGATCCCCGGGACGCGAAAACGATAAAGAAAGAATTCTTGCATACAACATCGGCATCTCGATCCACGACATCTATTATGCCGCAAACATCTATCGGATGATGAAGGCAAAACCGGAAGTATTCGACTGCCTGACGGACGCGGATATGCGCGACCCTGCCGAAAAGTTCTGGATATGATAAGCGGTATAAGTTCCCCGAGCTCTTCGCTAAATCAAAATACGGTTTGATCAACGAATACAATTAAAAAACGAAAAGGCCGCCGTCGGTAATACGACGAACGGCCGGATCACTTTTAAGACAAAAAACGAAAACAGTAAAACGGGACCCTCAAGGCAAATGATATGAGCCGTGAGGGTCCCGTATAAGACAATTTAAGATCACTTCAGATATTTTTCGATAACGTTTTCAATGTTTTCACGCGCTTCGGAAACGAAACGTGCGTTATCGTTATCATGTTTTTCCCCGAAAAGAACGTCCAAAGCTCTCGCGAGCTTTTCTTCGTTCAGCCCGGAAATATCGGCGGAATTCCCCGTCCGATCATATTTTTCGCAAAGATACGACATTTTGTTTCTGTAATGAGGGTGAGTGTCAAGGACGATGCTGAAAAGCGGCTTGTTCATCATCAGCGAAAGAAGCGCGCCGTGATACCTCATACTAATGATATAATCCTGACCGGAGATTATGTCCGCGATCTCGCTGAACCGGTTAACGTACGGCATCACAGCGACGTTTTCCGATCCCGCGCTTTCCGCAAGGCGTTCCAGAGCGGTAACGTCCGCTTTCATATAATCGTAAAACGGGATCAGGTTGATCCTGTATTCTCTGCCGGACGCGCGCAAACGTTCTTCAACGGCTTTGATTATCATCAGTTGTTTCTCTTCGAGATCCCGTATGCCGCATATAAAGATCATACCGACGCTCAGCGTATCGCAGCTCTTTTCCGGCGGATCGGCAAGAATGGAGTTTGCGATAATTAAGTCGTGCTGTAACGATATACATGAAACGTCAACGCCGGCGCGCTTCAGAGAATCAATACTGTTTGTATCTCTGAACGAAACATAGGTAAGACGCGGAATAACATAGTTCAGCCGTTCGATGAAGGCTTTGTTCTCGATCTCGTGATTCGAGCTTAGTCCGAGCCACAGACAGCGTTTTCCGTATTCGATCATTTTACGGCTCAGTTCAACCACGGTCGTTGAAAGCGACACCTCGTTTCCGTATACCACTCCGTAATCGTCGTCGTTCAACAGCGCTCCGCCGCCGAAAATCACGACGTCATAAAACGATGCGAGATGATCGTAGTCGTATTTGGTCTGAGGATAATGGATATAATGGATCCCGTCTTTATCGAATATATCATATTCGCCGTTGTTCGCCAGCATGACGGTAAATGACGCGTCGAGGTCACGCGTCAGATAGCCGAGGAGCGTTTCGAGCATCAGCTCATCGCCCAGATTGTTCCCGCCGTAAAAACCGCAGATCAATATCTTCGTCTTTTCGCTTTCCGAAAGAAGTGCCAGCTCGGGATTGTAATTTGCAAATTTGCGCATCAGCGCCTCTGTTTCAAGCAGGCCGTGATTCGAAAAATATTTTACGTCTTCAAGATTGCGCTCCATTGAAGAAAGCCTTGCCTCAAGCGCGGCTGTCCTTTCCGCAAGGCCGGCGAGGGCGTTGTTTACCTTCTCATTGACGAGATTAACAATGCGCTCGGTGTTTTCCGACGTGCACCGCTCGATCTGTTCGCTGAACATTCGGCTGTAATTATCGACTACGGAACCCAAAACCTCGACATCCTTGATTATCATTTCGTTCTGCGCGATAATATAATTCTTCTTTCTGTAAACCATCAGGCTTCACCTTTCATGACCGTTTCGCTCTCTGCGGCGTAATTACGATAATTTATTATACCACAATATGACACAAAAATCTATATACGAAACATAATTAATCCCGGATGTACGATTTATATTGTCCCGATACTATGGACTTTTGGGAAAAATATGTTATAATAATATAAGCCTTATGAAACGCACTTTGCGGTGAATAATACAAACGTAGTTCTCGGAAGGATTCGACGGAAATATGAAAAAGCAGATCAAATTTGCCGACTTCGATACAGAAGGTCTTAATGAATACGTATATGAAAAAGACGGAAAGATAGTCGTCGATAATACGACGAGCGGCAAGATCACGTTCAAGATGAAAAAAACGGTAACGGTTGACGACAAAGAACTGTCAGATCTACACGTCAAGTTCACCGGCGAGGTCGAGAACAGCGGCGGATATCTGATGGTAAACGGCTACCCTGTCTCGATCAACAGCGAATCCGTCATGCCGCTCACACCCCCGATCTCCCTGAATATATCTTTGACAGTTTCAGCGAAGAGCCGTATCGTCGTCTCGGAGATCGCAATCGAGCTTGATGCGGAAGCTGATCTGCTCGGAAAAGTTAACAGAGACTGCCGCGTGCTTGTCATAACGCCGCAGTATCCGAGCTATGCAAATCTGTATCTGTGCGCGTTCGCTCACTCGAGAAACAAGGAATACGTTAAGAACGGACTCGACATACAGGTTTTCGTTCCCACCTCGTGGTATCAGACGGCGTACGAGCGCAGCGGAATACCCGTTTTCAGCGGCACTTACGCCGATCTTAAGCGCCTTCTTTCCGAAAAGCACTACGACGTTATAGTGGTGCATTTTGTCGACGTCAACCTCTATCCTATATTCGACGCCGACGTTTACGATAACCAGAAACTGATATTTATCTGCCACAGTCCCGAGACGCTCTACAGGTATCTGACAAGGACTTGCGGACCTTATTTCACTCTCCCCGTTAAAGAACAGTATTTCGATCCGGCTTTCGACAAGGCGGACGCCTACGTTCGGAAGTACGCCTCTAAAGACAACGTGGAATGGGTCTTCGTTTCCGACTGGCTCAAGGAAAAAGCGGAAACGGATCAGGGGCTGAAATTCCGCCACGCGAGAGTCATAAACAACATAATTGACGAGGATCTTTTCCCGTACTCTCCCAAAAATCCGGAGGACCGCAAAAAGATCTTGATGGTCAGGAAATTCGACAACACGAGAGAGCACGGCATAGACCTTGTCGTCCTCGCCATCCTCGCCCTGTCGAGGAAGGATTTCTTTAACGATCTCGATTTCGACATATACGGAGACGGAAACTATTACGACGAGCTGACAGAACCGCTGAAGCAGTTCAAAAACGTTCATCTTTACAGAAAGTTCCTTCCGAACGAGGAGCTGTATTCTCTTTACCGCTCTCACGGAATAATGATGCTTGCGTCAAGGACCGACGCTCACGCCGTATCAATGGGAGAGTCCGCGGCGTCCGGTCTTGTCGTTCTCGGAACAAAAGTGACGTCAAACCCGTATTTTATGAACGAGGCCGAAAACCACACTCTCGCCGATCCGGAGCATTTCGAACAGCTTGCCGACATCATTGAGAGACTGTATCTGGATCCTGACGAGTTTCTCCGTGTCAGCCGCAATATGGCGGAGTACACGAGGAACTTCAACAAAGAGCATACGGTAGCGAAAGAGATCGCTCTTATCAAGGAGAGCCTTGACAAGGCAGCGGAACTGAAGCCGTTTGAAGTGTGCGGCGAGATCGCGAAAGATCCGGTGCTCACCATCGGAGTTCCCGCTTACAACGTCGAAAAGTATATCGGAAAGTGCCTCACTTCCATTCTTAGCTCAAGATGCGCGAACAAGATCGAAGTTCTCGTCATCAACGACGGCTCGAGCGACAAAACCGCGGACATCGTCAAAGAGTTCGAGGCCGCAAGCCGCGGCGTCGTCAGACTTATTAACAAGGAGAACGGCGGTCACGGCTCCGGCATAAACCGTGCGATCGCGGAGGCGAGAGGCAAATACCTAAGATTCGTCGACGGAGACGACTGGGTCGATTCCGAAAATCTTGCAAAGCTCGTCGACATTATGGAAAACAGCGACTGCGACGCAATCCTCACGAAGGGAAGCTACGCGTACGCCGAGAAGGCGCAGTACGAAGACATAATCAGCTACGACAACCTTAAAGAGGGGATCGCTTACTGTTTCGACGATCTCGTTTACGATCATTACGGATTCAGCACATACGGTCCCATTCTGTCGACCGGCAATTACAAGACCGAGGTGCTTCGGCGCGCAGACTTCAAGATCACCGAAAAGAAGCCTTACGTCGATATGGAGTTCAATTCTTTCAGCATCAAATACGTAAACTCCATAGCATATTACGATCTTGACATATACAGATACCTTATCGGCCGCGAGGGACAGACCGTCTCGCGCGAATACTGGAAGAAAAAGTACAGAGATCACGTATACATAATCTTCAATATTCTTGACAAAGTCTCCTCGGACAGCGAGTATACGGCGCAGAAGAAAATGTACGTATACAAGAACGTGATCGCAAGCATGGTCGATTCTCAGGTGTTTATGTACGACGCGGTCGGCGCTTACGATGAGCTTGACGGGTTCTTAACAAAGCTCAGAGGATATGACGAAGCGTTCAGCTTCTCCATGAAATTTATCGCGAAGAGGCGCGGCAACTGCTATCTGATACTCAAGCTTTACAAGTACTTTATGAAAAACCCGGGCAAGGGACCGATCATTGTCGTCGGAGAGCGCGAAACGATCGACGACCTCAAGAAGTACCACCGTCTTCTCTCAAAACTCGAGAGCGACAAGTCGCTCGGACTGCCCATCGTGAAAGATAACGGCGCATCAGCGGAGAACGCGTCAAAGGACACGGTCGAGGAAGTGGAGTTCAGGGCAGGTCTTACCGGAAAGCTGATGAGAGGATTGAGATATATCGTCCCGTACGGACTTGTTGTATCAAGACGCTTAAGGCAGGAAAACAAAAAATAAACGGCGTTGTCATCTTTTATTTTGATGTTCTCTGAAACGCCCGGCGGCAAGAGCGCCTTCGTATCTCGAAAGAACACGAAGTAAACTCTTAGGCGCCTGACAGATAATCATAACCACCCGTCAAACGGGTGGTTTGCACAAAGGCTAAAAGCCTAAGAGTTACCGGCCAGCGTCTAAAGGCGCTGGCTTTCACTCTGTTCAAGCCTATTGCCGTTGCCACTTTAGCCGCCCCTTAAAGGGCGTTCG
>JAFXNX010000251.1 GCA_017529175.1 Clostridia bacterium | reverse complement strand
GGCATCGTTGATATAATTAAAAATATGACGGAGTCATCCCTCGTCCTGCTCGACGAGCTCGGCGCGGGTACCGACCCTGTAGAAGGCGCGGCTCTTGCAATTTCGATCATTGAAGAAGTGAGAAACCGCGGCGCGCTTTGCGTCGCGACGACGCATTATGCCGAACTTAAAGCATATGCCGTCGAGACAGAAGGCGTATGCAACGCTTCTTGCGAATTCAACGTTGATACTCTTATGCCGACTTACCGCCTTATAATAGGCGCTCCCGGTAAATCAAACGCTTTTACGATCTCCGAAAAACTCGGTCTTCCCGAACATATCGTCAAACGCGCGTCGAAGTATATCGACAGCGACAGCAAAAACTTTGAAAACGTAATATCTAAACTTGAACGAGACAGATTCGAGCTTTCATCGGAACGCGACCGTGTGCGCGATCTTCGTATCGAAATGGAAGCGCGAAACAAAGAAGCTACGGCACAGCTTAAAAAGCGGCTTGCCGACGCCGAGCGGGAGGCGGAGGACGCGAGACGAAAAGCAAAAATGATGATCGACGGCGCGAGAGCGACGAGCGATTATATCATAGCTGAACTCGACAAGCTGAAGCGAGAGCGGGACTCCGGGAATTTCAACGAGAATCTCTCCCGAGCAAAACGCGAGATAAAATCAATGCTTCGTGAAGCGGGAGACATGATCGACCCGGTGGAAGAAACTGATTTTGACGGATACGTTCTGCCGAGAAAACTCGTAAAAGGCGACAGAGTCATACACAAAACGCTCGGAACAAAAGGAGTCGTTATATCGGATCCCGACAAGTCGGGCAACGTCGAAGTGCAGATGGGCAGTATAAAGTCAAGAGTTTCATCGGACGACCTCGCACTTGACGAGACTGTCCCCGCAAAGGATAATTCTCCGAAGAGCCGCGGGATATCGACGTCCGTAACACGTTCGTTCAATCTCTCGCTTGACGTTCGCGGACAGACAGGCGACGAAGCGTGGCTTGAAGTTGACAAATACCTTGACGACGCGGCCCTGGCGTCCGTAAAATCAGTAACGATAATCCACGGAAAAGGCACGGGAGCGCTTAGAATTCACCTTTGGAAGATGCTGAAAGGCGATAAACGCGTCAAGTCGTTCAGAGCGGGGCAGTACGGCGAAGGCGACTACGGCGTCACAGTCGTTGAACTGAAATAAACGCGAACCTCAAGACACACCACACCTGCCTTGAGGACACCATAAACTCAAAACAACAGACCGGATCGACCCGGTCTGTTGTTTTGTATATGATCGTTTAAAGAAACAGCGGTCTCATCTGCAAAGAATCAAGCGCGTATTCAATGCTTTTTTCGACAAGCGAAAAGTCTGCGACAAGAGACGACGGCTTCATGACCGGATCGTCCTGCTTCATCGGCACAAAGAATACGTTCTTTTTATTTAGCAGGGTCGCGATATTCTGTAAATTTGAGCTCATGGCGTCGTTTGTGGCAAGGGCTATGACAAGCCGCCCTCCGCTTCGCAAATGCGCTTTTGACGCCATTGTAACGGCGGTATCGGTGATCCCGCACGCAAGCTTTGCAAGCGTGTTTCCGGTACACGGAGATATTACCATACATTCAAGCGGCTTTGCAGGCCCGAACGGTTCTGCGTCCTTGATAGTCGATATTACGTCGTTGCCGCAGATTTCTCTCACTTCTTTAATAAAATCCTCGGCTTTCCCGAAACGCGTGTCTGTCTCCATGACGTTCGGGCTGACGAACGGTACAACGTTGAATTTTTCCGTTAAGTGACGAAGAACTTCAAGCGAATTTCTGTGAGTGCAGAATGATGCGCAGATACCGTAACCTATCATTATTTATCTCCCGTTATAATAAATTACAAACAGTTTCGGCAATTATCTTTCCCGATGAAAGCGGCGCGGTCCTTCCGGGAAGAGACGGCGCCGCGACGTATCTTTCTCCGAGCTTTTCTGCGCATGACTCCGACATTCCGTAAGGAAACGAGGCAAGCTCGATATACATGGCGTTTTGTCCCATGCCGCAAACGAAATCATCATTAAATATATTGCACGGGACCGTGTTAAAAATGCAATCGCCGCAGTACGGACGGCCGTTTATAAATTCATCTATGCTGACGGTATCAATACCGAAGGACTGCGCCGCGGCAACGGATGTCTCGCTTCGCGACGCGACGGTAACGTGAGCCCCGAATGACTTCAGTCTGTCGGCAAGACATTTACCGATCTTTCCGTATCCGCAAACTGTACATTCGGAACCGAACACGGTGATCTCTTTTCTGTTCATAAAAGTAAGTATCGCGCCTTCGGCGGTAGGGACCGCGTTTTTGATCTGCAGTTCTTCGCGTTCATAATAATCAATAAGTTCAAGTCCGTATTCACGCGCCATTCTCTTGTGAAACCCGCTTGCCATCCCGCAGAAAACGCGCGTTCTTTTGTCAAGCGTTCTGAACACGTCGGAAATATCGTAGCGGGTACTTGTGAACGGACAGTTTATGTTTTCTCCGTCGCGCGAAAAGGGAAGGGGAAATATTACGGCGTCGGAACGGATCAGTTCGCGTGCCGCAAGATCTTGCGCTCCGTACACCTCAAGTATTTTTTTATCTATTGCAAAAATAGATACGTCATATCCTTTGTTTTTCAAGTAGAGCGAGGATGCTATTTGCCTTGCGTCCCCGCCGAATACCACAATTTTCATTTTGATCATCCCTAATACCGGTTTTTGATTCCTTTGATCCGGTACCCGATATCAGTATATTCGTATCTTTATTTTCTGTTACCGTGACGGCGACGTCTTTTGGCAGAGCGCGCTCTTCCTTTTCCTCGCTTTGAGATAAGCCCTCCGAACACACTCGCGCCTACTCCCGCAAGTCTCATAAGGATCGACGTTCCGATATCTGAATTCTGACCGAACGCGGCAAGAGATACGACAGTCCAGATAAGCGCCCACGATATCGCCGCGGCAAGTACGGCATACATATTGCCATTCATAGTTTTTGACGCAATAACGCCGGCGGCAAACGACGATATGAAGTATGCCGCAAGAGATGCGTATTTTGACGACGCATCCGGATCATCGGTCGAGTAGACGATAAGGCACGCCGAAAAGAGCAGAACTATACCGATTAGCGACGATAAGAAGATAACGTACAAGTGTTTTTTAAGTGCAGTTCCTTTTGCAGTTGTTCCGGACATAAAAAGACCTCCGCATACATTTACTTTATAAATGTTATGCGGAGGTGAGTATTTTATTCGCAATCAATCCTGCGAGTCTTCGGCTTTTACGTCGACTTTGGAGACCGCTGACTTCAAAAGACGAATCTTCGTTCTGTCTTTTGTGGTCTCGATAACCATTGTTTCCTCTTTTATCGAAACGACCTTACCGATGATACCGCCCTTTGTGGTGATCTCGTCACCGGGCTGGAGATCGTTGAGCATGTTATTGAACTCTCTCTCCTGTTTCTTCTGAGGCCTTATCATAAAGAAATAGAAAAATACGACCATCAATACCAAAAGTCCTATCGGCATCAAGCTTGAAAGATCCATAATTGTCCTCCTGAAATTTTTTATTATTATACACTAATTATATTTTACAAGCAATGGATAATTGCAAAAATTCATAAAAAATACATATTTGGAAATATCGGCTGTATTAAGGCGCAAATCTTTGGTTATATTAATAATGCTGATGACCAGCAGGATCAAATTCCGATCACGGAGGTAAATATGATTTTAGACAGAATAGCGCTTATCCTTACAATAATAGGATCGCTTAACTGGGGAAGTGTCGGTCTTTTCCGTTTTGACATCGTTGCATGGATATGCGGCGGATCCGAAACAATGCTTGCAAGAATAATCTACACAGTTGTAGCCCTTGCGGGTATATGGTGCATATCGCTATTGTTCAGAAGCCGCGACAAAGCAGAACTTCATGACTGATAACGGTAAGGCGGCGGCGCGTCCGAAAAACTCGGGCGCGCCGCACGTTTGTTTACATGTAATTCAATACGTCCCTTAACGAATCGACCACCGGCATACCTGTTCCGGCAAGTCGTGCGCGCAGATCGTGTCCTCCGGAAAAGAGGATACAGTCGGCGCAGATCGCCTTTGCGGTCTCAAGATCGTGAACGCTGTCGCCGATAAACACCGCGTTATATTTTTTACCGCGCGCCCACTCCTTCGCCATCTCGACTTTGCCGCTCGCATAATTATCGCTCTTTCCGAGAACGTCGTCGAAATAATCCCGAATGCCGAGTATTTCAAGTTCGCGTTCGAGCATTACAAGCTCAGACGAGGAAATGATGATCTGCGGTATTCCGGCAGACTTTATCGCGCTAAGTACCTCAACGCATCCTTCGTGCGTTTTTAACGTCGGCTCCCGTTTTATAAATTCCGCGGTCCATTCGTCCGCTGGCTTTTCATAAGGTTCCGCATCAAAATCAAAACCGAGTTTTTCATAATACGCCCTGATAGGGAAGCAAAACATTTCCCTGTATTTTTCAACGTCAACGATCAGCGGCATTCCGCGTCGGGAAAGCACGACGTTTGCGGCGTCTATCCCTATCATAACGTCATCGGCGATCGTTCCGTTGAAATCCCATATTACAAGATCATATTTCATATATCCACCTCACAACGATAATTTTATCAAATAATAACTGCACGGTCAAGCAGTTTTTTGAGGCGCGCGGAATATAATTTCAAAAAAAGGAGGTCAGTATGCTTTATCTCTTAATTGCCGCCTGCGCCGCGTCGTTTTTCATGCTCAGCGCGACGTCGTCGCAAAACTTTCCGCCGGTCCTTTCATCTAAAGAAGAGAAGGCGCTTTTTGAAGATTACATAAAAAACAGGAATTTCGCCTCCCGCGATAAACTGATAATCCATAATCAAAGGCTCGTATCTCACATCGTAAGGAAGTATTACGGTACGCAAAAGAATACAGAGGATCTTTTGTCGATCGGAACGATCGGGCTTATAAAATCGATCGACTCATATGATCCGGGATGCAAAGTAAAATTTGCAACTTACGCCGCGAAGTGTATACAAAACGAGATACTTATGTTTTTCCGTTCTCAGAAAAAGCTTGCAAGAGAAGTTTCGATCAATGAAACGATAGATGTCGATAAAGAGGGAAACCCTCTCACGTATATGGATATAATAAAAACCGACGACGATATCGCCGACGCAATTGATACGAAAATGCGTTCTTCAAAGGCGATGTATTTTATCAGGAATTACCTTGACAAAAGAGAGAAGACGGTGCTCATTCTCCGATACGGACTTAAAAACCGGAAAGCGCTGACGCAAAGGGAAGTCGCAGAGCGCCTTTCGATCTCACGTTCATACGTCAGCAGAATAGAGAAGAGCGCGCTTGAAAAGATAAGAGATTATTTGGAATCGCGGTAGAAAATGATGTCGCAGATATTGCCTTTTTATATAATTTAAAGTATAATAGTATTTGCAGATTATATAGGAGGTTTAATATGTCGATCAAAAAAGCGTTATGTTTCATACTCGCCGTCGTCTTTACTGTTGTTCCGGCATTGTACATACCCGAAGTATACGCTGCGTCAAATGAGACCCTCATATATGATTTTCTGACAAACACGCTCCATTTCAACGCTGCTCAAGCCTGCGGCGTTCT
>JAFXNX010000250.1 GCA_017529175.1 Clostridia bacterium | reverse complement strand
TTCGGGGTCGGTACCGTAGAGCTCGTATAAAAGCTCTCTGTAGATCTCAAGGAACTCTTCAAGATCGAAGTCGTCGTCTTTTACGGCAGGCCCGTTCTCCTCAATGATCGACTTCGCGATGTCAGAGGGGATATTGCCGTCGGGAGTTCCGCTTTCCGCACTCTTCCCGCTTACCGCGTCATTTATCGTCTTTTCGTCGACACCGGCGTTTTCGAGAACAGTCTTTACGTTTTTATCGGAGTCGGTCGTGCCTGTCAACGTGTCGACAAGAGTGAGCTCAAGTCCGTTTTCGGTGTGCTTCAACGCGCCGGAAAGAAGCGTTCCGTCCTGCACGTAGTCGTTGACCGCCGGCGTTAAGTACGAAAGCACTCCGAACGTGTTCTCGCCGAGGTTCTTTTTATCTTCTGCGGAAAGACTCTTGTATCCGTCGTTAAGGATAGTCTTTCCCGTCTTGCCTATGTCTTTCAGGCTATTGCCGAGCGACATAATCGAAAACACCTGCCCGATAGGAGCCATTTGCGATTCGGTCTTCTGGAACGCGGCGGTGTAATCGTTTCCTTCTCCGTTCGTGTGGAGGATGGTTCCGGTCTCGCCGACCTCGAGGATGGTGTTTACACTGCCCATCACTACGCCTCCGGCCTTAGCCACCGCGCCGACCGCCCCCGCAGCGGGAGCCGCCGCGACCGCGATCACAAGCGTCGCCGCCGTACCCGCGGTCTTAAGGACTTGCGCGGTCTGATACGCTTTGTTTGCAGAGTCCGCGATATCCGTCCAGTCAGCGCCTTCGAGTATCGCCTGCGCCTGCTTGAGCTGCGCGAACGCGTGCTTTGCATCCGTTCCGAGCTGAGAGGCGAGGGTACGTATACCCCTGCCCGCGGGAGCTTTATCATATCGTTCCGTAATATCTTTCGCCCACGCAAGAGCGGGAGAATCGCTCGCCGCGTTGACTCTCACCGCAAGCCCGGACGTGCTCTTTTCGCCCCGATCAGAGGCGTAAAGGAGCTTTGGAGCCGAGTCTTCGACGGAGTCGATCCACGCCTTTGCCGCCTCATCGAGAGCGGAGGCGAGCTTTTCCGTATCCTCGAAGGTACTTATCGCGTCATCGAGGCAGCTCTTGTACCCGGCGTATTCCGCTTCGTCGAGAGAATCCGTGTCATAGGAGAGAAAGTTATCGAGATATGCGCGCGCGGTAAGATAATAATTCACCGCCGCAGACGCGACAACATTCATGAGCACACGCTCGTCCGACGGCTCGGGGAACAGCACCTTCGCGGTGTGTACGCCGTTTTCGGAAGCATCGCCTCCCTTACCGCCCCACGGTATAACGAAGATCGAAACGATGATCGCCGCAACGAGAACGAGTGACAGCAAAGGTATCCAAACTTTACCGCGGCGTTTCGCCGGCGCGGGCTCTTGCATCCTTGCGGCGTTACGCTGAGCGAACTGCTCCGGTATGTGTACTTGCGGCTGAGGAGTATATTGCGGCTGCGGAGTATACTGTGTTTGCGGCTGTGAGTTTTGCTGCGGCTGAGGCTGAGGTGCGCTTTGCGAAACCGGCGCTCCGCAGGACGCGCAAAACGCCGCATCGGCGTCAAGAGGCGCGCCGCAGTTCTGACAGAATCTTGCCATTACGTTTATCTCCTTATATTTATTTTAAATTTATGCAGTGAGAGAGGATGAATTCCTTTACAAACTCAAAGTCTTCGCTCTTTGCGTATATCTGATTGTGATTCAACGCGTTGTTTACCTTAATAAGATCGCGGCGGGGATACGGCTTTACTTTTCTGACTTTTGTAAAATCCGAGTACATTTCGGTGCGCGTCGCGCCGATGCCCGCGCCCATCATTCCGAAATTCCCGCTTGCGGCTCCGAGGATCATCGTCGTCTGACCGATCTTGCGCGCTTTTCTCGCCTGCTGTTCGATCTGACGGTGATATATCCCGTTGTCATCCATCTCAAATTCGACGATATACTTACCGCCCATGATCGCGGCGTAGATCAGATAGCTGATCCCTACTACTGCCGTCATACCTATAAGGATATATCCGAAGATCTTGAGATTTGAGAGAAGACGTTCCGGGAGGAACACACTCGTCCCGTTTACAGCTTCCATTATCATTACAAACGCAAAGATACCGAGAAAAATGAAGAAAAATATCTTCCATATCAGTACAAATACAGTCGGGTTTTTAAAAAGACTCACTTCATACACCCAACGGTATTTTCCGTCCTCACATCTGGTGACACGGCGGGCGTCCGGGATATTTCCGATATTGATATTCAACGCGATCCCTCCTTGAGAGAAATTCTTTACAATCTATTATACAATACAATAAACAGGTATTTCAACACTTTTTCGCGAATCGGACGCTTTCGGCAAAATAATACGCGCGCGATTGACAAATCATATACTATTTGGTATACTCAAATCAAACGGCGAAGGAGGCGGATCGACGGACAATGGTCAAAACGAAACGCAAGTTTTCTCTCTCCTCATTTCAGTTAATAATAATAGGATTTATCATACTGATACTCATCGGCGCGGCGGCGCTTACCCTTCCCGTCTGCTCCGCGAGCGGAGAGTCAACGCCCTTCATCGAGGCGCTCTTCACCGCGACGTCGGCGGGGTGCGTGACCGGTCTTATCGTCCGCGACACCGCCGTTCACTGGTCCGTGTTCGGCCAGGTGATAATCCTTATCCTGATACAGATAGGCGGTCTCGGCGTCATAACGGTCGCCGCTTCCGTTTCAATGATAGCGGGCAAAAAAATATCTCTCAAACATAAGAGCACAATGCAGGAATCCCTCAGCGCGCCGAAACTCGGCGGTATCACGAACTTTACGGGATTCATCGTAAAAGCGACGTTCATCACCGAGTTTGCGGGAACTCTCCTTCTTCTCCCTTACTTTCTTCCGAGATACGGCGCGTCGGGGATATGGAAGTCTCTCTTTCATTCGATCTCCGCGTTCTGCAACGCGGGCTTTGATCTGATGAGATCGGAAGGCGCTGAGTTTCAATCTCTGACATCTTGCTCCGATTCGGTCTACGCGAATATCGTGATAATGCTTCTTATCATCGTCGGCGGCATAGGGTTTCTCACCTGGGAAGACGTTATAAAACACAAATTCCGCATCAGGCGGTACAGAATGCAAAGCAAAGTCGTCCTCGTGACGTCGGCTGTCCTCATCGTCATTCCCGCGGCTCTCTTTTTCTTCGGAGAATACGCAAACCTTCCCGCCGCAGAACGCATCAGCGCATCATTCTTCCAGTCGGTCACCACAAGGACCGCGGGATTCAACACGGCAGATCTTTCCGCCCTCTCCGGCGCGGGAAGGATAGTCATGATCGTCCTTATGCTGATAGGCGGTTCTCCCGGATCTACCGCGGGCGGTATGAAGACTACGACCGCCGCGGTCCTCTTCTCAAACGCGGTGTCTGTCATAAGACGGCGCGACGACACGCAGTTCTTCGGCAGAAGGATCGCGCCGGGCGTTGTTAAGACGGCGTCGGCGATCCTCTTCATATATGCCTCTCTCTTCCTCTGCGGCGGCGCGGCGATCAGCCTTATCGAGAAGCTGCCGATCGGGACCTGTCTCTTTGAGACCGCGTCAGCCGTCGGCACTGTCGGCATCACCCTCGGTATCACCCCGACGCTCGGTCTCGCCTCAAGGTTTATCATTATTATTCTTATGTTCTTCGGCAGAGTCGGCGCGCTGACGATAGTCTATGCGGCGGTCGCGGGAAAGAACAATAAATTCTCAAAATATCCTCTCGACGATATCACTGTCGGTTGATGAAAGGAATATGATATGAAATCTGTTTTACTTATC
>JAFXNX010000249.1 GCA_017529175.1 Clostridia bacterium | reverse complement strand
TATACGATGATGTCGCCGTTGAGCGACCAGTCGTCGTAGTCCGGAGCGCGCAGGTCGTGCGGACGGCCGTTTTTCAGCGCACCGCCTATCTGCATAAGGAATATCGCGCCGTACTCTCTTACGGCTTTATATTCGCGCTCCTTCGGAGTGAGGTCGGGATATCTTTCCTCAAGCTCGGATGAAGTGATGAATGTGATCTTTTCCGGAAGCATACGGGAGATGAAATTATAGTCGTCCGCTATGTAGTTTTCCGTGTGCTTCAGTGCCTCGTAGATGTATTTTACCGTTTTCTTGAGAGTCGCTTCCGTGCGCTCGGATTTCGTGATGATCTTTTCCCAGTCCCACTGGTCGACGAAGATGGAGTGGATATTGTCCGTGTCCTCGTCGCGGCGTATCGCCGTCATATCGGTGTAAAGACCTTCTCCGGTTTTGAAACCGTAGTCCTTCAGCGCCATACGCTTCCACTTAGCGAGAGAATGGACGATCTCGTAGCATCCCTCGTCCTTGATCGAGAAGGAGACGGGTCTTTCGACTCCGTTGAGGTTGTCGTTGAGTCCGCTGTCGCGGTCGACGAATACGGGAGCCGAAACTCTCGTGAGGTTGAGTTCGATCGCGAGGTCGCGCTCGAAGAAATCCTTCACTTTTTTGATGGCGAGCTGAGTCTGTCTTACAGTCAGCGCCGACTTGTAATCCTTCGGTATCATGAGTGCCATTTTTCTACCACCTGTATATTCTTTAGGTTTGAAATTTAAAATATGATCTTTTCAAGAGCGGACAGATATTCCGCCGGCGCGTCCTCGATCTTTCCCGCGTCGACCTTCGCTGTAAGAGCGGGGTCGAGCGGAAGGGAAGCCGTTTTCGGTATATTGTAAAGCTTAGCTATTCTCTCAGCGTCGCTCTTTCCGAATATTTCGATCTTTTTGCCGCAGTCGGGACATACGGCGTACGACATATTTTCCACGAGCCCCGCGACGGGTATCGACATCATATCCGCCATTTTGACCGCTTTTTCGACTATCATCGAAACGAGCGACTGAGGGGTCGTGACTACAACGACTCCGTCAAGAGGGATGGACTGAAAGACGGTCAGCGGAACGTCGCCCGTTCCCGGAGGCATGTCCACGAACATATAGTCGACGTCTCCCCAGACCACATCCGTCCAGAATTGTTTGACCGCTCCCGCGATGACGGGACCGCGCCACACTACGGGCGACGACTCGTCTTCCAGCAAAAGATTGAGCGACATTATTTTTATTCCGAGCGCGCTTTCAAGCGGAAGAAGACCGCCGTCCTGCTGATATATCTCGCCCGAGACTCCGAACGACTTCGGTATCGAGGGACCTGTCACGTCGGCGTCAAGGATCGCGACTTTGTTTCCGCGCTTTGCCGCGGCGACAGCGAGCATCGAGGTGACGATCGACTTTCCGACGCCGCCCTTTCCGCTGACGACTCCGATGACGTGTCCTATTTTACTGTCCGCCCTCGGCGCTTCGTGAGAGGGCGCGCCGTTTCTCGAATCGCAGTTTGCGGAACAAGTTGAACAATCGTGGGTACATTCTTCAGACATAGTTATGCATCTCCTTACATATCAAGCGTTGCTTTCGGCGCTTGCGTTTTTGGTTTTTCTCCATTTTGAGAGTTTTATCGATTCAAATACGATAAGTATCGTTGCCGCCGGTACCATTGTGAGTATGAAACGTTTCAGCGTCAGCGTTTCCGCGCCGATAACGGACGCGGCGGCGGGAACGAATGCGAAGAGGGCGCCTGATGCGATGCCGAGCGCAAAGAGCGCGGGGATCGCGCGGCTGCGTCTTTTTGATCTTTTGAAGATACTGCCGTTTGTCATAAGTTCTCCGCTTACCACCGGAACGCTGAGGGCGGCGGATGTGAAGACGATGTTGGTTATAACGCCGTCGGGTATCGCGCCGTAAGACGCGGGAGTGTATGCGGAAAGCGCCGCGGGAACGGAGAGGATGAGAAATCCCCATATCGCGCCTATGACTGACGGGTATATAAAGTCTTTTAAGCTCTTTTGAAGAGCGTAGGTATCTTTTTCAACGCTTATCATATTCCACGGCGGGTCGCGGCGAAGAGATACGAACGACGCCGCGAGGTCGAGCAAGAGTCCCCATATAAGCAGTGTCACGGGGTCCTGAGCTTTCATTGAAGTCGTCATGGAGGTGACGAGCAAAATCAGCGCGCGTGCGACGTTCGACGCGGCAAGATAATTTGCGCATCGTCTGAGGTTGAGCGCGGCGCTCTTTGAGTACTCTATGACGCGGAACGTTTCAAATACTCCGC
The DNA here is from genome assembly GCA_017529175.1 of Clostridia bacterium. The sequence goes on along the minus strand of JAFXNX010000249.1, from coordinate 1,210 downwards.
CTCCTCCCTGCGGCGTGATGACGACGTCGGAGGATGAGCGTATCGACTGAGGGATCGTCTTCTTTATCTTTGAAGCTATCGGGACGGCGACGGATACGTCTGCGTCCTTCATGAGCCACATATCCGCGCTCTCTTTGCTGACGTAAGTGATCTTGCATCCGCCCCGTTCCAGCCTGCGGTAAAGCTCGCGGCGCACCTTCGCGCTGTCGCGGTATCCCGTGCAGATCGCGGCGAACTGCCCGTCTTCAAGAGTTATTTTATCGCTTGACAGCGCCTCTTCAAGTGTGATGTACCTGTCCTTTTCGGTGAGGAAGCCGATCATTTCAAGAAAAGCTTTGTCCTCGCCCGCGCCTTCGGTGAAGCATACCATGCGGCACTTCGTTCCTTCACGGCATTTTCTGAGCGCGTCGAGCGCGTCGCCGTATGCTCTGTCGGAGATCGCGAGGAACCCTTCGAACGTCATGCACATCTGAAGAGCGCAGACTCTGTTCATATTAATATAAGGGGAATCTCTGCGCGCGACGGCGACTGTGTTTACGCCGCGGCGGCGGAGAGTTTCCACTTCGTTTTTGATCCGCGCGACGTCTTCTTTGGTAAGAGGAGCGATGCCGGATCCGGTGTTGATCGAGTTGCAGCAGGAGAGCACGTCCTCCACCTCGCCGCTGATTATCGCTTCATAGTTTCCGGCGCGGCAGACGAGTACGGTATCAAGCCCTCCGGAATCGGGGGTGCCTGCCGGCTCGTGACCGACTATCACCGTATTCTCAAGCGCTCTTCCTTCGTATGAACGCGCGAAATACTCATCGAACACTTTTCTTATTCCCGCGTAGTCTATCGACGTGCCGCGTCTTTCGGGAGTTACGACTCCGGACATCAGCGTACCCTGCGGGAGCGAGCCGGTCGTCGCGTAGCAAAGCTTGAGGAGCATATTCGGGTCCAAGCCTTCGACGGGCTCGTCTATGTTGACGAGCTTTGAACCTATGTAGTAGGAATTGAGCGTCATATCGCCCGCTTTTATCATCGACGCGTCCTCAAGCAGGATCGTGTCGCATTTCGTCATCTTTTCGACGGAAGCGGCGTTCTTGACTTTGGCGCGTCCCGCGTCTTCTCCGTCGGCTTTTCTGACGGCGGTCGCAACGGAGTAAGCTCCTATGATACCGAAAGATTCGCTCATCGCCGCCGCGGCGAGCGCGCAGGACGAAAGCAGTAT
>JAFXNX010000248.1 GCA_017529175.1 Clostridia bacterium | reverse complement strand
GGACGGCGTGTGCGGAGATCAGGACAAAGCAGGGAACGCCGTCCTTGTCGTTCCGCAGCTGAGTCTCCCCACGAGAATGCAGTCGGGCAAATCCGCAACGCTCTTCCGATCTCGTCGAGCTCAAGCGAGTTCTCCGCTGCCGAAACGCTCCAAAGGTTGTGCGCGTCCGACGAAACGAGATACCGCTTATCCGAGAGCTTCGGATATTTTGATGTGTATTCGCCGAATGACGCCTTGTCGTTCAGCTCGAACGCCGTGTATTCCGGTTCGTCGGGAAGATCTCCGAGCACGGCTATCATACCGCCCGATTCACGGTCGACGTGCGCCGGATAGCATACGCCGCCGCGATCTGTCACCTCGTTATAAGCCGTCTCAAGATCTATCGTCGTGGCGTTGATGAGCAGATGCTCCTCTTCCCCGGCGACCTCGTCGTCCTCGTTCATTATAAGCTGATTTCCGAACAACGCTTTTTTATTAGCGATCTTTATCCGCCTCGAATCGACGAATCCGTCGAAGTCGAGAGCGGCGTCGAGCGTCGGGAACAAACAGATAACGTGGATATCCTCGCTCGTCGTCAGCTCCATTCCCGCGACCGGAACTATTCCGTAACGCTTCGCGTGAGCAAAAAACGCGGGACAGTTCTTCGACGTGTTGTGGTCTGTCAGAGCGACGACGTTCAGTCCGTTTATCGACGCCATTCCCGCTATGTTCGCGGGGGTCATATCGTCGTCGGCGCACGGGGACAGGCACGAGTGGATATGAAGATCGTAAAAATACTTATTCATCGCTCGCCATATTGCCGAGCGCAACGCAGATATCGTAAGCGGACATTTCCGACGTGAATACGGCGACTCCCTTTTCGCGCGCCGCGTCGATCACGTCCGGCGCCATCGCAACGCCCTCGGCGAGTATCACCGCCGCGGCGTCGGAAAGAGAGGCTACCGCTACGACGTTCACGTTGCTCATTATCGTGACCCAGAGGTTTCCTTCCTCAACGCGGCTCATAGCCCGGCTGAGAAAGTCGCCGACGTATACGCCGTCGAATTCGGTTGATGCGCACGGAGTGAGTTCCTTGAGTCCGAGCGCGCGTACTGCAGTTTCAATTTTCATATCGATCGGTTCCCGCCGTCTTCGGCTCCGTCCTTGCCGGTTATCTTATCGGATATTATCTTCGCTTTTCTCATATCGAGACACTCGTGGAAAAGCTCGCGCATTATTATCGTACACTCGTCCGCGTTCGTCTCGTTCTTAACTATATCCTCGGCGAACGCCATACAGGTCGGCGCTCCGCAGGAACCGCAGTCGATACCGGGAAGCGACGCCGTTATGCGCTCGATGTCGTTCATCATACGGAACGCTTCGGCGCGGTCTTCGGACAGAGGCTTTGTCGTATCGTATACTACGGATTCGTCCGTAAACGCCCATTCCGGTATATCGTTTGTCGACGGTCTGTTAGGAGACACGGGAAGATATCTTTTGAGAGAATTGAGACGGGCTTGCGCGATATACGCGTTGGTCACCGTCATGGCGCCGCCGACGCATCCGCCGTTGCAGGCGTTGAGTTCGATGAACTCAAGATCCGCAAATCCCTCGTTCTCTATCTGCTCAAGCACTCTCACGCAGTTTTCTATCCCGTCCGCGGCGAGGTATCTGTCGTTGAATACCGCCGAGCTTTCTCCGCCCGTCGACGCCCAGCCGATACCTATCATTCCGCTCTTCGCGCTGCGCTCCGGATTGTCGTCGCGTTTCATAACGTCGATGAGCTTGAAATAAACGTCGCGCACCGAGATCACGCGGTCGATGTTGTTGCGGTCTCCCGCAAATCCGTTTTTGACGTAGCTTACCTTTGCGGGACAGGGGGATATGAAGAACAGCCCGATATCCGACGGATCAACGTCAGGGTGCCTCTCCTTCACGATATCGCGCGCGTTCTTCGCGGCGATCTCGATAGGAGGAAGGATCGGCATGATATGATCCTTGAGATAGGGAAAGTTCATATTTATCATACGGACGACGGCAGGACACGCGGAACTTATCACCGGTCTTATTATATCCTTGCGCGACAGATACATTCTCGTATAAGCCGATACGATCTCGGCGGCGCAAGCCACCTCGTATACGTAATCGAAGCCGAGTCTGTAAAGTCCGTCGACGACATAATCGATGCTCGTCATATTTTCGAACTGACCGTAGAGCGCCGGCGCGGGAAGGGCTACGTTGATCTTGTATTCCTTCATATCGTCGAGCTCGTCGTGCGTCGCCTTTTTCGCTTTATGCGGGCAGACCTTTATACACTCTCCGCAGTCGATGCACCGCTCGGAATTGATCTTCGCGTGACCGCCGCGGATCCTGATAGCTTCGGTCGGACACCTTTTAAGACAAGTCGTGCATCCGCAGCACTTGTCTATGTCGAGGGAGACCGAATGCTTGTATTCCTGCATATAGTATCCTTCCTTATGCGTCTTTGCAGTTCACCTTCATCGTGATCGTGGTTCCAACTCCGACTTCTGTCTCTATCTCCATACTGTCGGTGTATTTTTTCATGTTCGGAAGACCCATGCCGGCTCCGAAGCCGAGAGCTCTTATGTTGTCGCGCGCGGTAGAATACCCTTCCTGCATTGCAAGAGATACGTCCGGAATACCCGGGCCCGTATCCGACAGGACGATGATCACCTCGTCGTCAGTCACCGTGACGTCAGCGTCTCCGCCGTTCGCGTGGATGACCATATTGATCTCGCCTTCGTACATGGCAATAGATACGCGTCTTATGACTTCCGGGGGAAGTCCGAGCTGACGCAGTTTCTTTTTGACCATAACGGAAGCTTCTCCCGCCGACGTAAAGTCCTCGCCGTCAACGTCAAAATGAAAAGTTATGTCCTGCGCCATTATTTATCATCCTCCGGCAGCGGGACAAGTCCCGCCGTATAAAGATGTCCGCACGCTTCATATGCTCTAAGACTGCTTTTCATCACGACGATGCCGCATTCCTTTGCAAGCTCGACCATATCGCGCGTCGGCGCCTTGCTTCTGACGAATACGATGCAAACCATATCCATCATACTCGCGGTCCTTATGACCTGCGGGTTGACGAGCCCCGTGAGCAGAACTCCCTGATCCTTGACGTACGCGAGCACGTCGCTCATCATATCACTGCAGCATGCCGATATGACTTCGTGATCGAGAAATTCTTCTCCGCAAAGAAGCTCTGCGTTCAGCAATTCTTTAATCTGACCTATTTTCATCTGAAGTTGCCTCTCCGGTTATTTGTAATATAAGTATCGGGAAAGCTTTTATTCGGCAGCCGCCATAGCGCGGTGCTCTTCGATGATCTTTGATACCAGGTCTACCGTTACCTTCGGATAAACTTTTCCGTTTACGGACACCGCGGGAGCGATACCGCACGCGCCGATGCAGCGCAGAGCGTCAAGGGTGAAAAGACCGTCTTCGGTCGTCTGTCCCGCTTTGATGCCGAGTATCTCGGAGAACTTGTCGATAACCTGCTGTGCGCCTTTTACGTAGCACGCTGTGCCCAGGCATACTCCGATGACGTACTTGCCGTTCGGAACGAGCGAGAAGAAGGAGTAGAACGTGACGACTCCGTAGATCTCCGCGACGGAGATACCCGTCTTCTTCGATACGATCTCCTGGACCTCGAGCGGGATATATCCGTATTCGTTCTGGATATCGCTCAGGATCATCATGAGCGG
>JAFXNX010000247.1 GCA_017529175.1 Clostridia bacterium | reverse complement strand
GTCATACTTTATATGGCGTTCGCCTCAGTTGCGAACTATACTCAATCGAGCTACGAACTCGGATACGCATTCAAATATCTCAGGATGATGACGCTCGCGCTTACTGCGCTCTTCAACGTGTGGGGATTTATCGCGGGGATGGTATTCGGCATCCTTCTTGCGGGATTCAACCGTACCTACGGCGGAAACAGCTATCTTTACCCGCTTATTCCGTTCAACAAAACCGCTCTTAAAAGACTCCTTTTCAGACCGAAAAAGTTTGATTAGATCATAGAATATCAAACATCGAATCGAGCTGCAGGTACATTTGCGGGAAGAATTTCATGATATTCCAGATCGAGACGCCGAACATTCCGTTTCGGTTTGCGAGCTCTCCCATGGCTCGCACGCTCCTTGCAGACTCGAACCATACGACGTGGCGCGCGCCGTCTTCGCTGTCGGTATACGTAAAGAACGGCGCCTCTGATATTTCATCATAGACGATTTCCGCGTTCTCCTTTACCGCAAGCTTTACCGCGTCAAGGTTTGACGTGGGTGTCGCCTCGCTCTCGCCTTTTATGTACGGAAGTTTGAAGTCGTAGCCGTAATTCGGCATTCCGAGGAGCAGTTTTGACGGCGGGATCTGCCCGACGGCGTAGGCGGCGACTTTTTCTACTTTGTCAAGAGGCGAGACCGCCTGCGGAGAACCGTAAGTATACCCCCATTCGTACGTCATCAAAAGAGCGTGATCGGCGGCGTCCCCGAGGGATGCGTAGTCGTGTCCTTCGTAGAGTATGCCCGGCATATCGTCAGACGTTTTCGGCGCGAGGGAGACGAACACCTCATATTCGCCGCCGAGCGCGCGCTTCAGCTTTTTGATAAAGTCTGCGTACCTCGAAGCAAGCTCTCCCGAAATGTATTCAAAGTCGACGTCTACCCCTCCGTATCCGCCCTCATTTACCGCTTTTACGGTCTCATCTATCACCCTGCGGGTGAGCTCATCGCTCGACAGTACGCTCTCGACGAGTTCGTTTGAGAAGTTGCCGTATTCGTTGAGAGAAGTCAGCATCATAAGAGGGACGCTTTCGTACTCCTTTGCCGCCCTAACAAGTCTTTCCGCGCCCTCCGGGGCGATAAGGCCCCCGTCGTTTTTTATCCCGTGCGTAAAGACGGAAAGATACGTGAGATAGGGAAGAGATGAACGAAGTACCGTATCGTCGATAAACGGGTACGCATAGCCGTTGAGGCGTATTGTTCCTGTCTGCGCGCTGTCGCTCCTCGAGATCACAAGCGACTGCCCGGGGTAAAGATCCTCTTTTCCGGCAAGCGACGGATTGTTTCTGAATAATTTTCTCGTTGATATGCCGTAGCGCTCCGCGATCGACGATACGGTGTCGCCCTCCCTTACCGTATATATGAGCGCAGGCGGCAGGATAACGAGGTCTTCGCCAACTGCGAGCGCGTCGCCGTCATCCTTTCCGTTGTCGCTTTTCAGTATAGAGAGAGGGATGCCGAAGCGCCGCGATATATCAAACAGAGTGTCGCCGGGCCTTACCGTGTAAATCATTTTTCTATCCTCCTTGACTTGTTTGTTTTATAATATGAAAACTGCACATCACGCGACACAATATTTTGTAAAACTCTTGAAATCACATAAGATCTGTGATATAATTTATCAGTAAAGCCACACCGTTAGGTCATACCAGCCGGGGAGGCAGCGGTTCCCTGTACCTGAAGTCCGCTATAGCAGGGGTGGATCCCCGATTTGAGGGTCGCTTTGGTGTAGTCTGCACCGCAATGTACCGCGTTGATGAACGGGTCTTGCGCAATCGAAAGCCGTGAACCATGTCAGGTGGGGAACCAAGCAGCATTAAGCGGTGTCTTCGATGTGCCGTGAGGTTGCCTGTTTTGAGCGGAAGTTGCGGCGGCGTATGTCAAAGCCTTCTCGATCTTCGGGTGTATGATCTAACAGTGCGGCTTTATTGATATTGCAAAGGTCGGAAATCTGGTTATCCTTATCCGACGGATTTCATCAGCACAAGTGAGGGTCGATATGCACGTTGCTCTGTACAGAAAGTACCGTTCCAAAACGTTTGACGACGTTTGCGGACAGGATCACATAACGTCAATACTCAAATATCAGGCGGCGTCCGGCAGAGTCTCTCACGCTTATCTGTTCTGCGGCTCGAGAGGAACGGGTAAAACGTCATGCGCGAAAATACTCGCGAAGGCGGTCAACTGCGAGTCACCGAAGGACGGAGAGCCATGCGGCGAGTGCGATTCCTGCCGTATGATAGACCGCGGCAACGCGACGGACGTCGTTGAAATGGACGCGGCGAGCGAGACAGGAGTCGACTACATAAGAAGTATAAAAGAGGAAGTACAGTATCCTCCGGCTCTTCTGAAGAAGAGAGTCTATATAATCGACGAGGTGCATATGCTCTCGGACAGCGCGTTCAACGCGCTTCTCAAAACGCTTGAAGAGCCGCCGGAGCACGTTGTATTCATCCTCGCGACGACGGAACTGTATAAACTGCCGTCGACCGTAGTATCGCGCTGTCAGAGATTCGATTTCAGAAGGATCCCTGTCGACGTCATAGTCTCCCGCTTGCGTTATATCGCCGATTCCGAGGGCATAACTCTCGAGGACGAAGCGTCGCGTATTATAGCGCGGCAGGCATCCGGCGGTATGAGAGACGCGATAAGTCTTATGGACCTTTGCGCCGGAGGCGGCGCCGACGTGACGGTACAGAGAGTCAAGGATATACTCGGCGTCAGCGGATACGAAACGGTATCAAATACGGCGAAGGCAATAGCGAAGCGCGACGTCGGACGTCTTTTCGAGATAGTCGCGGACGTTGCCGCCTCGTCAAAGGACGTCGCGGTGTTCTGGCGTGAGCTTACGTCGTTCTATCGCGATATGCTCGTGGCGAAGTACGCCGCGGACCCGAAGAGCTATCTCGACCTCACGGAGGAAGATTACGTTCTTCTCAAGGATTCGGCGTCACTCTTTTCACTTGCAAAGCTCTATTTCGGCTCAAAGGTGCTCGACGACGCCGCAAGGGATATGAACAGGATGCCGGAGATGAAGAGGATCACCGCCGAGTTCGCGCTTCTCAAGCTCTGCGACGAGTCGCTCGACACGTCTGTTGCGTCGCTCAGCGCGCGTATTGACGAGCTTGAGCGCAAAGTCGCGTCTTTTTCGGCGTCCGGCATATCGGTAAGAGAAGAGCCGCCCGTCATACCGGAAGCGTCTGGAACGGATGAAAAGCCCAAGATCAATTCTGCCATAACAGCGCCGGCGGATGAGGTAACGGAAACCCCTGACGCTTCGGCGCCGGAAGATAAAAATGAAAATGCGCCCGATAAAGCGGTGAAGGCGACGCCGGGGACTTTCGAGTCGTATGACGAAAGATTCAGAGCCGTGCCGGATCTGTCCGACGTCGCGGAGTTCGTCGGAAAAAAGAACTTCATGGCGAGGGCGCTCCTCGCTGAAACGAAGGCGTATCTTATCGACGACGGAAGCGTCATAAGGATCGTCACCTCGAACCAGTTCGTCAAAACGTTTTTTTGACGACGGGGTTAAGCGCTTCTGTCAGAGGCGTTCATCGCGTGTCGTATAAACGACCGCGCAGCGAAGGTCGAGGTCATAGTCAAGAGTGCCGCAAAAAAGCCGTACGACGAGCTTTTTGACAACGATAAATAATCCGAAATACAATTCTTTAAAAGAGGTATATAAAAATGAAAGCAAGACTTCCGGCAGGACGCGGAGGCTCCGGTCCTTCCAATATGCAGGGTATCATGAAGCAGGCTCAGAAGATGCAGGAGGATATGCAGAATCTTCAGGCTGAGCTTGACGAGAGAGAATATGAGATAAAAGCGGGCGGCGGCGTCGTAACGGTAAAGATCAACGGCAAGCTCGAAGTATTATCCATAGATATCGACCCCGATATAGTTGATCCCGACGACATCGAGACGCTTTCCGACATCCTCGTCGCGGGAGTCAATGAAGCGATAAAGAAGGTAAACGAGACTAACAGCGAGGAAATGGGAAAAGTGACCGGCTCACTCAACATGGGCGGCATTCCCGGACTTTTCTGATATGGCTGAATTTACGGAACCGGTTGAACATCTTGCCGATATGTTCCGCCGCCTTGAGGGAGTGGGCAAAAAGTCGTCTCTTCGTATGGCGTTTTCAGTTCTTGACCTGCCGGAGGAGACTGTTCGCGAGTTTGCCGACGCGATAATGGCGGTAAAAACGAAGATCGTGCTCTGCTCATGCTGTCAGAACATTTCGACTGAGGAAGTTTGTCCCATCTGTCAGAGTCCGAAGCGCGATCGCGGCATTATATGCGTGGTCGAGGATTCGAGAGCGCTGATGGCGATAGAGCGCTCGGGAGTATTCTCCGGGCTTTATCACGTCCTTCACGGCGAGATCTCTCCTATGAGAGGTATCGGGCCTGATAAACTCAAGATAAAAGAATTGCTCTCCCGCCTCTCGGACGGAGAGGTGAGAGAGGTCATAGTCGCGACAAACCCGACTGTAGAAGGGGAAGCGACCGCGATGTATATATCTAAACTCATAACCCCCCTCGGCGTTACCGTGACGCGTATCGCCAACGGCGTGCCCGTCGGCGGCGACCTTGAGTACGCGGACGAGGTGACTCTTCGCCGCGCCATCGAGGGAAGACGGAATATATAAACGCTTATAACTTAATAGTATGACTTCCGCGGATGAATTCGCGGGAGTTGTGTTTTTTTCAAAAAAACACTTGACAAATCGACAGAAGGGTGATATAATACGCTTGAACGAACAAATGTTCGCTTTTGGCAAAAAAGGTGTGTATTGCGAAATGACGCTTATTCTCCGGGCGTTTTGCCGTATTCTCCGACGGCTCTTTCGCATATTTTTTAAGGCCTCGGGCGAACAAATGTTCATTCAAGACAATATTTGCAATGGGATAGATCCCGCGGAGGTAGATGCAAATTGAGACAACCTAATATTTACAAAGGCATAATGGGCGTTATGGATATGACCTACAAGGAAATGTCCGACAAAATATCGTCCTACGGTTTTTACGCCGGAGACGTGTCGGAGGTCTGTCGGGCTGTCAGAGGGTACAGCGGACCCAAATACGACAAGATAAGACGGTATCTTATCATCACATTCACGGAATGGCTCGCTGAGCTTGACGGCGAAGCGGGAGAAGAAAACGTCAAGCCGTTTATTAAGATGAGCGACGTTATCACAAGGAGGAGCGTATGAGAGTTATAGTTTACACGCTGATATTCATTCTTATCGTAGCGGCGGTCGGCGTCGGCGGTATGATATGCGAGAGCGATAAGTTTGAGAAGAAAACGAAAAGAGCGCGGCGTTTTGTGCGCTCGGCGGCAGAGCGTACGGTCGAAGTTCTTCTCATGCCGGTCGAAGCGGCGAACTATATTTACGAGAGTCTGCGGACGAGATAATTATCAAACACTGTTTTGAAAGAGGTAAATATTATGAAGATCAAAACGAAAAGGACACGCACCGTAAAGCTGAATTTGTCAAAGAAAAGAAAATGATCCCAAATAGTTGAATTCCCAATTATTTGCAATTTTGTTGACAAATCGGCGATTTTGTGATATGATGAACGCACCGGATGACGAAGCGGCAACACCGTGTAATTGAAGCGTCATTCGGGTCAACCGAATATCCTTCCGGGAACGGGAGCTTTTTTAAAAGCCCAAAACGAACAAATGTTCGCATTATGCCGGACGGATATTCGGTTTTTCTTTTTGCAAGGGAGAAGTATGAAGCTTATACTCGATAAACCGAGCGAGAGACAGCGTGAATTTTTACTTGACACTCACAAATACGTAGCTTTCGGCGGAGCGAGAGGCGGGGGTAAAAGCTGGGCGGTCAGAACGAAAGCGACGATCCTTTGTCTGAAACATCCCGGCATCAGGATCTGTATAATCCGAAGAACGAAGTCGGAGCTGAAGAACAATCATATAGATTCCCTCGCCGTCTCTCTTGCGGGAGCCGCCGTTTACAAAGCGACGGAGGGCGTGTTCGAATTTGTAAACGGCTCGAAGCTATTCTGCCGTTCATGCTATACCGAAGGCGATCTTACGAAGTTTCAGGGCACAGAGTACGACGTGGTTTTCATTGACGAGGCGACGCAGTTCTCTGAGGATGCGTTCAGGGCTATATCGGCGACTGTCCGCGGCGTCAATTCATTTCCGAAGAGAATATACCTTACCTGCAATCCGGGAGGCGTCGGACACTCGTGGGTAAAGAGACTGTTCGTTGACAGACGTTTTTCAAGCGGAGAGGACGCGCGTGAGTACAGTTTCATAAGGAGCCTCGTTTCGGACAATAAAGCGCTGATGAAGAGCGACCCGGAATACAAAATGAGACTTGAAGCTCTGCCGCCGAAACTGCGGCGGGCGTGGCTCGAAGGAGACTGGGATATTTTCGAAGGACAGTTCTTCGAGGAATTCAGAGACGCGCCCGAGCACTACGCCGACAGACGGTCCACTCACGTAATAGAGCCGTTTGAGATACCTTCTGAATGGTCGATATACAGATCGTACGACTTCGGCTACGGGAAGCCGTTCGACGTTTCCTGGTGGGCGATAGACCACGACGGCAGAGCGTACCTTATACTTCAGCTCTACGGCGCCTCATCCCCGAACACGGGGCTCAAATGGACGCCTGACCGTCAGTTTTCCGAGATCGCGAAGATCGAGCGCGAGCACAGATGGCTGAAGGGGAAACGTATCTTCGGCGTCGCCGATCCTTCGATCTGGGATTCATCCCGCGGAGAGGCGATCATAGACAGCGCGGAAAGAAATTTCGTTTCGTTCGAGCCGGGGGACAACAAGAGGATACCCGGGTGGATGCAATGCCATTACAGACTTGCGTTTGATGATGAAGGACTTCCGATGGTCTATTTCTTCAACACCTGCAAAGAAGCGATAAGGACTCTGCCGCTTCTTGTCTACAGCAAAACGTCCCCGGAGGATCTTGACACGGAGGGTGAGGATCACTTCGCCGACAGCTTCAGGTATTTCGCGATGTCCCGTCCGATCGCGCCGAAGCGGTGCGCGGTGAAGGCGGATATACCGCTCTCCGATCCGCTTGATCTTAACAACAAGAAATATAAAAAATGGAGCTACAGCTGAAAGGAGCACAATGGAAGTGTCAAAGAAAATCGTTATTACCGAAGAAGACGTCAGCAGGGCGGAGAGGATACTGCAGCAATACAAGTCCTCTAAAGCGGCGATAGAAAAAAGGATCGTTGCCGACGAGGAATGGTGGAAGATGAGAGCGGGAGACGAGGGTGAGAGCACGGGATGGCTCTTCAACGCGATAGCGAACAAACACGCGGACGCCATGGACAATATGCCGTCCCCCTTCGTTCTGCCCCGTGAGCCGGACGACGAATCGTCGGCGAGAGAGCTCTCCGAAATACTCCCGGCTCTTCTCGACTCCGTATCGTTCAACAAGGTGTACTCGGAGATATGGTACGATAAGTTAAGATACGGGACCGGATGTTACGGGGTGTTCTGGGATCCGTCTCTCTCCGGGGGCAAGGGCGACGTCGATATAAAACGCATAGATATTCTGAATCTTTACTGGGAAGGCGGAATATCTGATCTGCAAACGTCTAAAAATGTGTTTTACACACAGCTCTGGGATAACGATCTCATTAGAGAAAAATATCCGCACGTCAAGAATTTAAGCGTTTCTCCGATTTTTACAGGCGCAAAATATCTTTCGGAGGAAGCGGAGAACACGGAAAACAAAAGCGTAGTCGTCGACTGGTACTATAAGCGCAGATATGAGGGCAGAGAAGTTCTGCATTTGTGTAAATTCTGCTCCGGACAGCTTTTGTTCGCGACTGAGAATGATGAAAGATACGCAAACGGTATCTATGACCACGGAAAGTATCCTTTCTTCTTCGACAAGCTGTATACGGTCCAGGGGTCTCCGTGCGGATTCGGGCTTGTCGACGTTATGAAGAACACGCAGTCGCAGATCGACCGTCTCAGCGCGTCTATCGTCAAAAACGCGGAGGCCGCCTCCGCGGTCAGATATTTTATCAGAACCGACGGAGCGGTGAACGAAGAGGAATTCGCAGATTTTACAAAACCGTTCGTACACGTTCACGGCTCGCGTCTCGGAGAGGACAGCATAAGAAGCATCGTAACGCCGTCCCTTGACGCGAACACTTACAGAATACTCACTCACAAGATAGACGAGCTCAAGGAGACCGCCGGAAACCGCGATTTTTCGCAAGGAGGCGTTTCGGGAGGAATCACCGCTGCGTCTGCCATCGCCGCCCTTCAGGAAGCGGGAAACAAGCTCTCTCGCGATATGATAAGCGCATCGTACGGAGTATTCAAGGACGTGGTTCTGACAGTCATCGAGATCGTGCGTCAGTTTTATACGATGCCGAGGGTATTCAGAATACTCGGCGACGACGGCTCGTACTCTTTCGTTTCCTATTCTTCGGGCGGCATATCGGGCAGAAGCGTCGATATTCTCGGTCATACGTTCGACGCGGTAAAGCCCGTGTTCGACGTAATCGTTACGGCGGAAAAGCAGTCGCCTTTCGCAAGAGCCAACCAGAACGAGCTCGCAAAGGAATTCTTCTCAATGGGACTTTTCGATCCTTCGAGAAAGGAAGAGGCGCTTCTTTGTATATCCATGATGGAGTTCGAGGGGAAGGATAAGCTCATACGCCGCCTCTCGCAGTCGAAAGAGGCGGGCAGCCTGAACGGCGCTCCCCGCGCCGCGGCGCCGCGCGGAGCGTCACCGGACGAGCTGATAGCTGACGCCGTAAGACGCGCGTCAGCCGAAGGAGGCGCGATTTGAAAAAGAAAATTTGCGCGCCGGGCGATGAGAAGCCGAAAGAGCAGCGCGCCGTATTCGACCCTGCGTCGGACGGCGCGGAAAAACTGTGCAAACTCGGAGAATTATCGGATAAGCTCGGCGGAATGATAGACGACGCTCTCGAGGACCGCGACCAGTTCAAGCGGTATATTGTCTCCGAAAAGGGCAGAGGCGAAAAGGGCGAAGCGTACACGGAGAACGTGGAAAAGATATTCGACAAGGTGGATTTTAAATCAATGAAAGAAGCCGCGGGCGCTATCAAAGCGCTTGCGGAATCGGTCAGATGCGTATATTCCGTTCCGGGATTCTGCGATACGCCGGACGACGAAGCAGGTATAACTGTGGCGTTCGAGAACGGGGAAGAATACGCGGACTGAAAGATGAGGTGGTATAAATGATAAATTATCAGTGCGACCTTTGTTCGGACAGATATATAGTTTCGATAGAAGGGCATTCGAACGCGGCGCCGGCTGGGGAGGACATAATCTGCGCCGCGGCGTCGGCGCTCGCGCTTACGATG
>JAFXNX010000246.1 GCA_017529175.1 Clostridia bacterium | reverse complement strand
CATTATTTGCATTTAAGATATATTTTATCACACGATATATTCTATTGCAACATCTTTCTCACAGTTTTTTTAATTTTTAGCAGTATCAATTGATTTTTTATCAAAAATAGGTTAATATATATCAGGCGATCTGTAATTATACTGTTTTCAGAACGGCGCCGTATATTTTACCGGAGAAGTTATCATGATAAAAAAGACAGCAGCTCTTATTCTCATATTAATGACTTTGTTTGTCCTCTCGTGTAAAGGCGCGAAAAACGAAGGCTCGGAATTTCACAGGGGTAAAGTCGAAAACAATATTTACGAAAGCAGTATGGCGGGCTTTGTGTTCTCGCCGGGGCCCTCGTGGGAGTTTGCATCGAACGCCGATATCATGCAGCTCAACGAGATAGAGCTAACCCCGGACTCGGACGACGCAGAACTTGATCGTGAGCTCGGCAGACATTCTACGGTCATTGATATGACCGCGCAGGATACGAATACGCCTTCCTCCATTGCCGTCATGTATCAGAATCTCAACACTTTTGTCGGCGGCAAAGATACGACAGTCGAAGAATACCTTGAAAAGCTGAAAAGCGAAATTGACGAGAAGTTCTCGGGGTACGGCGCACACGCCGAATTAGGGGGCTGCTACGAGATCGCGGGTGAGAACTATTCGTCTGTCGAGGTTTCAATGACGATTTCCGAACAAAATGTCAAACAGTTTTATTTTATCCGCAGGATAGGAGATTATTTTCTTTCGGTCGATATCACCTGCAGCGCAGACGCGGATGTTGAACGCGACATCCTGCCGTTATTTGAAAGCATAAGTCAATAACAGCTTCCGGTTATTCCGGATGATCAAAAACGAGCGGTATGACAGCGCTCGTTTTTTATGTTTGCAATTTGCAAATTCTTATATTATAAATTATTGACTTAAAAATCAATTTATGATATAATTATTTAAATAATATTAATTTCGAGTTGAATATGTATAATAGATTTATTAAAAGGTCGTTAGATTTGATATTAACTTTCACGGCGGCAATAGTTCTTTTTCCGCTGTTTTTGATCCTGTTTCTGCTTATAAAGATCGACTCTCGCGGACCTGTCTTTTTCAAGCAGAAGCGTGTCGGAAAAGGCAAACGGTATTTTTCCATTTTAAAATTCCGAACGATGAGAACGGACACGCCGAAAGATACGCCGACTCATCTTCTGAAAGACCCGGATCAGTACATAACGCGAGTCGGACGCTTTCTTCGCAAGACGAGCCTCGACGAGCTGCCGCAGCTTTTCAATATCATCGTGGGTCAGATGGCGATCGTCGGTCCGCGTCCCGCGCTTTGGAACCAGGATGACCTTGTTGCCGAACGTGACAAATATCACGCCAACGACATAAGACCGGGTCTTACCGGATGGGCGCAGGTCAACGGCAGAGACGAGCTTGAGATAGAAGTAAAGGCAAAGTTTGACGGCGAGTACGTCGAACGTATGTCCTTCTTGTTTGACCTCAAATGTATTTTTGTTACCGCTTTCAAAGTTCTCCGAAGCGACGGCGTCGTCGAAGGCGCTCACGAGACGGAGAAAAAAGACGACGTTGAAGTTTCAAACGACGATAAACTCGGCGTTAAATAGAGTGACGGAGTATTTATGAAAATATACGTTTTGATGTTTATGTTCAGCGTGCTTTTCGCATACGCTGCGCAACGATATCCTGTTAAATCAGCCGGCGCGGAAGGTGAGATGACATATAAGCTTCACCCGGTATTCGTTATATTATCCGCTCTGGTAACGATTATCGTCGCCGGATTCAGAGGAGCTATCGCGGATACAGGAGCATACATCGAATCATACAAAAAAATAACCTGGCAAATCGTGACGGATCTTATAACCGGAAGGACGGAAGGAAAGTCTCCCGGGTTCCGTTTGATCGAATGGCTGTTCCGTCAGATATTCTCCGACTATACCGTCTGGTTCACGATAATTGCGGCTTTCTGCGTATTTTGTCTTTGGCGCGTATTTATTAGATATTCGCCTTCTTTCGCGCTCAGTGTATTCCTGTTTTACGGTACCACTTCGGTCTCGTGGATGTTCAACGGTATAAGACAGCATATCGCCGTGTGCGCGATGTTTTTGATGTTCCCGCTCCTGCTCGACAAGGGCAGCAGAAAGAAAAATTTAACGAGTACAGTCATATTTATTGCTTTAACGTTTCTTCTATATACGGTACATTCCTCTGCCGTAGTTGCGCTGCCTATATTTCTGATTTGTAAAGGACGTATTTTCGGCAGGTGGAAGACGCTCGGACTGATAACTTTCATTTTCCTCTCGTCGTTTGTCGGTCCTTTTACCGATTTTTTGTCGGATCTTTTCAAAGACCCTTCCTTCGGAACGGTTTCAGAAGATATAAAAGTATATGACGGGGCAAACATTCTTCGTCTCGTTATCGCGGCTGTTCCGATATTCCTCGGACTGTACAGGATAAGACAGCTCAAATCGGACAACGATCCGGTCCTCGCTTTCTGTTTCAATATGTCGCTTGTCAATGTTGCGATCTGGGTCCCCGCCGTTGTTATCAGCGGAAATACTTTCGGAAGATTCGCGGAGTATACAATCGTATTCAACCTGTTGCTTTATCCGTTGATCATATCGAGGTACTACGGAGGGACTACAAGAAAATTTTTGATGATCGGACTGATAGTCGGATTTTCGATCTGGTTCTATTATCAGTTCAAAGTTACGTGGAACTGGCCGTATTTGAGCGAAATACTCGGTAACTATTATTGATGATACGGAGAACCGTATGAAAGTATTGTTCTTATCAAACCACGAAGTCACGCTCTATTATTTCAGAACGGAGCTGATAAGGCGTCTTATTGGCGAAGGGCGCGAGGTCGCGGTATCGCAGCCGTACGGCGAGTACAAGGATTATTTTGAGTCTTTGGGATGCGTTTGCTTTGACTCGGACGTGACGCAGTACGGGATGAATCCGCTTAAAGAACTCTATCTCGTAAAGAGTTACAAAAAGCTCTTGAAAGAGTATGCTCCGGACGTTGTACTGACGTATACGATCAAACCGAACCTTTACGGCGGTATGGCTTGCGCTTCGCTCGGCATACCGTATATATCGACTGTGACCGGTCTCGGCGGCGCTTTTGAAAAGGGCGCGCTCTTCAAGACTATGACTGTGGCACTTTATCGCCGCGCGACAAGAAAAATATCCGCTATGTTCTTTCAGAACGACGTCGCCTCAAATCTCTTTGACGGCTACCGGATCGCAAAAGGGAAACACGTTATCGTTCCCGGATCGGGCGTCAATCTTGAAAAACATACGTTTTCCGATTATCCGCCCGACGACGGTACGACAAAGCTCCTTTTCATCGGAAGAGTGATGAACGACAAGGGAGTCAGAGAGTTGTTCGACGGAATAAGAAAACTGAAAGACGGCGGCGTTACCGTTTCGCTCGACGTTGTCGGGTGGTGCGAGGACGAGTGCCGCGAGCTGCTTGACCGCGCGGTGTCGGACGGCGTTGTCACTTATCACGGCTGGCAGGAGGACGTCAGACCTTATATAAAGAAATGTAACGCCGTTATACTTCCTTCGTATCACGAAGGAATGGCAAACTCGCTGCTTGAGGCGGAAGCCGCGGGACGCCCGGTCCTGGCAAGCAGGATACATGGATGTGTCGAAACATTCGACGAAGGCGTCACGGGTTTTTCGTTCGAGCCGAGGGATACGGCGTCTCTTGTCAACGCGGTCAGATCGTTTTCAGAGCTGCCGTATGATGTAAAGATGGCAGCGGGACGCGCCGCAAGAGAGAAGACGGAACGTGAATTTGACAGATGCAAAGTTGTTGATGAATATATCAAAGCGATCAATGAATTCGGAGGCGGGAAATAATGGGACTTTATGAAAAGCTGGTGGCAAGAGAAGAGAAGCTCTCTCTTGTGGGACTCGGATACGTCGGTATGCCGATCGCCGTTTCATTTTCAAAGAAGGTCGATGTTGTCGGCTTTGATCTCAATAAAGCGAAGATCGAGCTTTACAAGTCGGGTATCGACCCGACAAAAGAAGTCGGCGATGAAGCGATAGCGTCATGCAAGGTCGACTTCACGTCGGACGAGACTCGCCTTCGCGACGCAAAGTTTCATATCGTCGCGGTGCCGACTCCCGTAAATTCCGATCATACGCCGGATCTGTCCCCGGTCGAGGGCGCGTCGACGATACTCGGACGGAACTTAACAAAGGGCAGTATCGTTGTTTTTGAGTCTACGGTCTATCCCGGTGTAACGGAGGATATCTGTGTTCCGATACTCGAACGCGAGTCCGGGCTCAAATGCGGAGTTGACTTCAAGATCGGATACTCGCCCGAAAGGATAAATCCCGGCGACAAGGTCCACCGTCTTGAGACTATCACAAAAATTGTTTCCGGTATGGATGAGGAAACTCTCGATACTGTCGCGAAAGTATACGAGCTCGTAGTTGCCGCAGGAGTCCACCGTGCGCCGACTATCAAGGTCGCGGAAGCGGCGAAGGTCATCGAGAACAGTCAGCGCGATATTAATATCGCTTTTATGAACGAACTGTCGATCATATTCAATAAAATGGGGATCGATACGAAGTCCGTACTCGAAGCCGCTGGTACTAAATGGAACTTTTTAAAGTTCTCGCCCGGTCTTGTCGGCGGACACTGTATCGGCGTCGATCCGTATTATCTTACATATAAAGCCGAAGAGATGGGCTATCACAGTCAGATAATCCTCGCAGGCAGACGGATCAACGACGATATGGGAAAATACGTCGCGGAGAATCTTGTAAAAAATCTTATAAAAGCCGACGTTCCCGTAAAGAGCGCGAAGGTCGCGATCCTCGGTTTTACTTTCAAAGAGAATTGCCCCGATACAAGAAATACGAGGGTCATTGATATTTACAACGAGCTTAAAGAGTACGGGATCACCCCGGTCATAGCGGAGCCCGTGGCGGAGCCCGCAGAGGCAAAACGCGAGTACGGTATCGACTTTGTTCCGATAGACACTGTTTCCGATATGGACGCCGTTATCCTCGCTGTCGCTCATAACGAGTTTTCCGCGCTCAGCAAGGCTGACTTCGACAAAATGTTCAAAGACGTTCCGTGCGAGAGAAGAGTTCTTCTCGATATCAAGGGAATGCTCTCTCGCGAAGAATACGAAAAACTCGGTTATAAATACTGGAGGCTTTGATAATGGGATATAAAGACCTGACATTTCCCGAAGGTTCGCTTTTTCTCGTTACTGGCGGCGCGGGATTCATCGGTTCAAATCTTTGCGAAGCTCTTCTCGACATGGGTTACTGGGTAAGGTGTCTTGACGACCTTTCCACCGGTAAAGCCGAGAACGTCGAGATGTTCAGGGATAACCCTCACTATATGTTCATCAAGGGCGATATCAAGGATTATGACACGTGCCTTGCGTCTTGCGAAGGCGCCGACTACGTATTGAATCAGGCGGCGTGGGGAAGCGTTCCGAGAAGTATCGAAATGCCGCTCTTCTATTGCGCAAACAATATACAGGGAACGCTCAATATGCTCGAAGCATCCCGCCGGTGCGGAGTAAAGAAATTCGTTTACGCGTCGTCAAGCTCGGTTTACGGCGATGAGCCGAATCTTCCGAAAACCGAGGGCAGAGAGGGCAATCTTTTGTCGCCTTACGCCGTTACGAAAAGATGCGACGAAGAGTGGGCGAAGATGTATACGATGCATTACGGGCTTGATACCTACGGACTCCGTTATTTCAACGTGTTCGGAAGGCGGCAGGATCCGGAAGGCGCGTATGCGGCGGTCATACCGAAATTTATAAAGCTCCTTCTTGACGACGAGACGCCGACGATCAACGGCAACGGACGTCAGAGCCGCGATTTCACCTATATCGAAAACGTGATCGAAGCTAACCTCAAAGCGTGTCTTGCGCCTCACGAAGCGGCGGGAGAGGCATATAATATCGCTTACGGCGGAAGAGAATACCTTATCGATATCTATAACGAACTGACGTCTGCGCTCGGCAAGAATATCGAGCCGCACTTCGGTCCGGACAGACCCGGTGATATAAAGCACTCAAACGCCGACATTTCAAAAGCAAAACGTCTTCTCGGATACGACCCCGAATGGAGTTTCTCGCGCGGGATCAAAGCGGCGATAGAATGGTACCGCGAAAATCTCTGATCTTACGGAGGCTATGATGGCAGACCCTAAAGTCAGCGTGATAATGGGGATATACAACTGCGCGGATACGCTCGATGAAGCAATCGGGTCGCTGATCGCGCAGACTTATCAGGACTTTGAGATAATCATGTGCGACGATGCGTCGACAGATAATACCTATGAAATAGCCGAAGAGCTTGGACGCAGGTATCCCGGAAAGATCGTGCTGATAAGAAACGAAAAAAATATGCGCCTCGCGTATTCTCTCAATCATTGTCTCAAATATGCCAAGGGCGAGTATACCGCGAGAATGGACGGGGACGACCGTTGTCTTCCCGAAAGATTTGAAAAGCAGGTCGCTTTTCTCGATTCTCATCCGGAATACGACGTCGTCGGAACTTATATGCAGCACTTTACGAAGGACGGACCCGGAGATATCACGAAAGCGGTGGAATATCCGGATAAATATACGATAAGAGACCATATACCGTTCAATCACGCATCGATCATGATGAAAAAAACTGTTTACGATGCTCTGGGCGGTTATGCTGTCAACTCTCTGACAATGAGATGCGAAGACAGGGAAATGTGGTACAGATTCTTTAAGGCGGGGTATCGCGGATATAACATTCCGGAACCTCTTTACCTGATGAGGGAAGATTTGAACGCTTTCCGGCGAAGAACTGCTCGCGTCAGATGGAACGGTTATCTTGTAACGAGAAACGGATACAAGCTTCTCGGATTTCCGTGGCGTTGGAGGATCAAGCCGTTTATTATGTGTATTGCAAAAATAATGATCCCGTATCGGCTTCAAATGAAGCTAAGAAGTCTGAAAAAGTAATTTACAACAGTCTGTTAATTCAGAAACAGGGGATAATACAGTGATTAAAGTTCTATTTGTAGTCGAAAATCTCAAAGGCGGCGGCGCAGAAAAGGTACTCGTCAATCTCGTTAATAATATGAGTCGCGACAACTTCGACATCACTGTTCTCACGCTGTTTTCAGACGGCGTGAATTCAAAAAGACTTCATTCGGACGTCAATTATATCTCAGCAAAAAAAGTATTGTTTAAAGGGATGTCGCATATATTTCCGTATCTGCCGTCACGTTCGCTGTATAAACACTATATAGGCAGCGATGAATATGATATAGTCATAGCATACATGACGGGAATACCGACGAAAGTCGTTTCCGGAGCACCTTACCGCAAAATAGCTTGGCTTCATTCCGATTTCGGTAAAAAAGATCTGCCGTCGCTGAACTCGATAGGCAATATAAATAAAATAGCTGAGTGTTACGGGAAATATGATGCTATTGCCGGGGTTTCAAGGCGCGTTATTGATTCATTTTCAAAAAGGATAGGGATTGACGATAAATTGTATCTTGTATACAATACCAACGAAACCGACGTGATTTTCAATAAATCTCGCGAGCTCGCCTCTTTTCCTTTTGAAGCGTCTTCGGATCCGGTCATTATATCTGTAGGCAAGCTTGAACCTGTTAAAGGCTATGACAGGCTTGTCAGGATCGCATCACGTCTTAAATATGACGGCATAGATTTTAAACTTTGTATTGCCGGAGAGGGAAAGAGTCGATCAAATATCGAAAATTTGATAAAAGAATACTCGCTTGAAGACAGAGTATTCCTTCTTGGATTCCAAGAGAATCCTTATAAGTACTTATCAAGATCCGATATATTCGTATGTTCTTCATATTCCGAAGGACTGAGCACCGCGACGACGGAAGCGCTGCTGCTCGGGCTTCCAATCGTTTCGACCGACGTATCGGGAGCAAGGGAGATACTTGGAGAAAACAACGAGTGGGGAATAGTCACGGGTATCGACGACGATTCGTTGTATGAAGGATTGAAAAGAATGCTCGCCGATAAAGAGCTTCGTGCGCATTACGCCGAAGCAACAAAAGAGCGAGCACCGTTCTTTGACAAGGCGTCGACAGTAAAACAGGCTGAGGATCTTTTCAAGGAGGTAATGTCTGTTGAATGATGAAATAAAGATCAGTGTTATCGTACCCGCATATAATCTTGAAAAATGTCTTCAGGCGACAGTCGAATCCATACTGTCACAGACACATAAGAATCTTGAGATCATTATAGTCAACGACGGCTCAGCGGACGGCACGCGTGACGTTATCGAAAAACTTGCCGCCGCGGACGAGCGTATCGTACCAGTGAATAAGGAAAACGGCGGAGTCACATCCGCGCGTCTCGAAGGCATAAGAATTGCAAAAGGTGATTTCATCGGTTTTGTCGACGGAGACGATCTTATCGACTCCGATATGTATGAGCGTCTTCTCGATAATGCGATCAAATATAACGCCGATATTTCACATTGCGGATATAAAAAAGTATTTGCCGACAAAGTTGATTACTATTATAATTCGGGAAATTCAGTCGTTCAGGACAATGAATCCGGGCTGAAGGATCTGTTGTCCGGTTCCTTCATTGAGCCGGGTCTTTGGAACAAACTGTTTCGCAAAACGCTCTTTAAGATTTTTTTGGAAAAGGACCTGATCGATAAAAAGATAAAGAATTATGAAGATCTTCTGATGAATTATTATCTTTTCAAACAAGCAAAAGTTTCCGTATACGAAGATTTTTGCCCGTATCACTATATAGTCAGAGAAGGTTCGACTT
>JAFXNX010000245.1 GCA_017529175.1 Clostridia bacterium | reverse complement strand
GGGACGCCGCCTTCGTGGAACTGCTCGCCCACGTCGTAAATACGCTGGGATTCAAAGAATACGACAGGGTCGGTGCCGTTGAGCGCCTGATTCATGAGGCCCTTCGCGTCGTACGGGGTTGCCGGGAAGCAGACCTTGAGTCCGGGAATGTGAGCGGTGAGAGCCGTCCAGTCCTGGCTGTGCTGCGCGCCGTACTTGGAACCGACGGAAACGCGGAGCACGACGGGCATCTTGAGGATACCGGCGGACATAGACTGCCACTTGGAAAGCTGGTTGAAGATCTCGTCTCCGGCGCAGCCGATGAAGTCCGCATACATGAGCTCGACGATGGCGCGGCCGCCCGCCATGGCGTAACCGACGGCGGAACCGACGATCGCGGACTCGGAGATCGGCGCGTTGAAGAAGCGGTGATACGGGAGCGCCTCGGTCAGACCGCGGTAAACGGCGAACGCGCCGCCCCAGTCGCGGTTGTCCTCACCGTAGGCGATCGTGGTGGGATCCTCGTAAAACTTGTCGATTATCGCCTCGAACAGACCGTCGCGCAGACCGAAGACCTTCATCTTCGGAACCGGTTTGCCGTCGGCATCGAATGCCCAGCGGGATTTGCCGGCGATCTGTTTGACTCTCGGATCCTCTTCCTTCGGAATGAGGACTTCGGGTTTCCTCGACTCGTCCATGCTCTTGACGTGGTTGTTCGAGTACATAATGGAGGAGATCATATCGGGCTCGGCGGCGAGATCCATTCTCGGGGAGACCTCGTCGTTGATGGCGAGTTTGATGACGGAGACCATTCTCTCGATGATCGCTTCGTCGATAGCGTCGAACTCGGCGTTAGTCGCGACTCTCGCCTTGACGAGTTTTTCACGGTACGCCTTGATCGGGCAAGCCTCACGCCACGCCTCGATCTCCTCGGCGGTACGATAGGTGGAAGCGTCTGACGGGGAGTGACCCGAGACGCGGTAGGTAGCGACTTCGAGGAGAGCCGGACCCTCTCCGCGGAGGAGCAGGTCGCGTTTTCTCGTAGTGGCCTCGATGACCGCGAGCGGATCGTAGCCGTTTACCTTCTCGGCGTGGAGCTGTGTCGGCGAGAAGCCCGCCGCAAGACGCGCGGGATTGCCGAAGCCCATGGTCTCGCCCATGGTCTGGCCGCCCATTCCGTAGAAGTTGTTGAATACGTTGAAGAGGATAGGCATACCGGCGCTCGAGTACTTGCCGTCCATGCCCCAGAGCTTGGTGATCTGGTCCATAGCCGCGAAGTTGAGGCTCTCGAGGACCGGACCGCGTCCGAGCGCGCCGTCACCGGAGTTCGCCACGACGATGCCGGGCTTGCCGTTGCTTCTCTTGTAAAGAGCCGCGCCGAGCGCGATGGGAGCGGAACCGCCGACGATCGCGTTGTTCGGGAAGATACCGAACGGGATGAAGAACGCGTGCATCGAACCGCCGAGACCGCGGTTGAAGCCGGTCTTTCTCGCGAAGATCTCCGCGAGCGCTCCGTAGAGCAGGAAGTCTTTGGCGAGTTCTTTGACGTTGTCGGTCTTGAAGTTTTTCTCAACGACGCCGAGGATTGTGCCGCCGAGGAATTCCTTCATAATCGCGTACAGTTCGTCCTCGGTGAGTTTGTTGATCGAGGAGAGGCCTTTAGCGAGGATCTCGCCGTGGCTTCTGTGCGAACCGAATGTGAAGTCGTTGATGTCGAGACAGTAAGCCTGACCGACCGCGGACGCCTCCTGACCTATCGACAGGTGAGCGGGTCCGGGGTTGTGATACTCGACGCCGCGGTATTCGCTCTTGACTTTGATCTCGTTGAGCATCGTCTCGAACTCGCGGATCGTTCTCATATCGTGATAGATGCGGAGGAAGTCTTCTTTTTTATAATTGGCTTTCTCGTCTTTTATTGTTTTGTTGTAGGTGCAAAGCGGGATCTTTTCGAATTCGGCGTAACCGGGCTGGAACACCTTGCCGGGATCTACGTATTGACTCTTAGGCATTTTTTATATCTCCTTTTTATAATTATTTCAGTTGATCGAGAACATTGCCTCGCGGATCGCCTCGCACACGCTGGGGTGCGGGAACACGAGACGGCGGACGTCGTCCACTCTCATCTCGCGGGCGACCATTGCGGCGGCGCCGTAAATGATCTCGGAGGCGTAAGAGCCGATCATATGGACGCCGAGGATATTCTTATGCGCTTTGCCGACGACGATCTTGACGATCCCGTCGCCTCCCTCGTTCTCAGCGACGTATCTTCCGCTGTATCTGAGGGAAAGGGTGTGTTCTTCCGCGTCGATCCCCGCGCGCTTCGCGCTGTCGAGCGTCTCGCCGACGGAGCCGACCTCGGGATTCGTATAAATAACGGAAGGAATGGATCTGTAGTCGACGCGGTCGGCTTTCCCGACCATATCGGCGACTGCTGCCTCTCCCTCTCTGTACGCGGTGTGGGCGAGCATGATCCGTCCGTTGACGTCGCCCGCAGCCCATATACCGGGTACGGAGGTGCGGCACCTCTCGTCGGTCTTTATCGCGCCGCGCTCGGTGAGAACGCCGACTGACTCGAGGCCGATATTCGCGGTGCGGGCGCGGCGTCCGGTCGAGACGAGGATCAGATCGCAGTCGACTTTCTCCGTCTTGCCGCCCATCTCATAGGAAACGGAGCCTTTGCCCTTATTTCCGCTGACGGCGGTGACTTTCGCGCCGAGTTTGAACTCGACTCCGCGCTTTGCGTAATTGTTCTGTAAGATCTTCGATATCTCCGCGTCGGTCGGGCCCGCGATCTTGTCGAGCATTTCGATCACGGTGACTTTCGAGCCGACGGAGTTGAAATAAGACGCCATTTCGAGTCCGATGACGCCGCCGCCTATGACGACGATCGACTTCGGGATCTCGCGGATATCGAGGATCTCGCGGTTAGTTACGGCGAGTCCCTCGGGAACGGCCTCGCGCAGACCGGTCACGGGCGGTACGACCGCCTCGGATCCGGTACAGATCAGGAGTTTTGTGCCGGTGAACGTCTCGTCGCCCGAGACGACGGTGAAACCGTCCGCGCTCTTCCCTTTTATAACGCCCGTACCGCGGTGAACGGTGACGCCCGCGCCTTTCATCTTGGCGCCGACGCCCGAGACGAGCGTCTTGACGACTTTGTTCTTTCTGTCGACGACCTTCGAGTGGTCGAGCGACGCGCCCGTCACGGTCACGCCGTATTTGTCGCCGTGGTGAGCGTAGTCGAGGATCTTGGCGGAGTACAGGAACGTCTTCGTCGGGATGCAGCCCTCGTTGAGGCACACGCCGCCGAGTTCCCTCTCCTCGATCACGAGCGTTTTCATACCCTCGTGCGCGGCGCGCTCCGCCGCGTTGTAACCGGCGGGGCCTCCGCCGAGTACGATCAGATCATATTTGTTGTCAGCCATTCGTCACACCTCACTTCGCGAGGAGCAGATCGAAGGACTCGAGCGCCGTGCATAGTTCTTTGAGGAACTTCGCGGCGGGGGCCCCGTCGACCGCTCTGTGGTCAAACGTGAGGGAGAGTCCCATCGCTGGATAGACCGTACCGTCGGCTTTCAGACGGTTCGTAGTGCAGCAGACGCCGAGGATCGCCGTCTGAGGCGGGTTGATTACGGGAGTGAAGCTCTCGACGCCGAGAGAACCGAGGTTCGTCACGGTGAAGGAACCGCCGCTCATCTCGTCGGGAGAAAGCTTGCCCTCGCGGGCGCCGCCCGCGAGCCGTTTCGCATCGGCTGAAACCTCCGCGAGCGTCTTCTTCTCCGCGCAGGTGATGACGGGAACGAGAAGCCCTCTGTCCGTATCGACGGCGCATCCGACGTTGGCGTGAGCGAAGCGTCTGATCTTGCCGTCAACGAGGTTGGCGTTGATATCCGGGAAATTCGGAAGGATACGGCCGACCGCGAAGAGTACCATATCGTTGATGGTGACTTTGGAAAGTCCCATTTCCTCGCCGCGCTCTTTGAGGAGCTTGCGGTAAGCAAGGAGACGGGTCGCGTCGAAGGACGCGTTCAGAGTGAGCTGAGCCATCTCGGAAAGCGACGCGTGCATCGACTTCGCGATGACCTTTCTGACGTTCGACATCGGAGCTTCTTCGTAAGCGTAGACGTCCGCGGAGGGAGCCGCCGCAGCAGCGGGAGCGCTCGCGGGCGCTTCGGCCTCTTCTTTCTTTTCGGGGACGATTCCGCGCAGGAAGTCCTCGACCGCGGCGGTAGTGCCTACCTTGCCCGCGTCGAGCGCGGCGTTGACGTCGCGTTCGATGATCCTGCCGTGAGGACCCGTCGGTGTGACAGCGGAGAGATCGACGCCGGTCTTGAGCGCGAGATTCTTCGCGCGGGGAGATATCCTCAGTCTGTCTCCTTCGACTTTCGTGGCTTCGGGAGCGGCCGCCTGTTCCGCTTTTTCGGCGGGAGCTGCGTCTTCCGCTTTGGGTTCCTCTTTCTTTTCTTCCGCCGGAGCGGCTCCGCCGAGCAGAGAGGAGATATCCTCGCCCTCTTCGCCTATGATGCAGACGGGCGCGAGACAGTCGACCACGTCGCCCTCTTCAGCAAAGGTGTGAAGGATCACGCCCGAAAACTGGGCGGGCTCGTCAAAGGCGGATTTGTCAGTCTCGTAGGAGAAGATGATATCGCCTTCGTTTACGCGATCGCCT
This sequence comes from Clostridia bacterium, assembly GCA_017529175.1. Next base: position 2,406 of record JAFXNX010000245.1, on the reverse strand, counting down.
TTCTTCTTCTGCCACGTCGTGATGATACAGCTTTCGACGCTTTGCCCCTGACGGGGCATGATAACAAGATTAGCCATATATGTGTCCTTTCATTAAAATATTAAACATTGTTATTCACAGACGACGACCGCGGCGCCTACCGCGTCAGCCGCCCGTTCGAGTTCCGGAGGAAGCGGCGCGTCCGTGATCAGAACGTCGACGTTTTCCACTCCGCAGAACGTATACGGGAGGGATTTGCCGATCTTCGAGCTGTCGACGAGGACGACGACGCGGCGCGCCTTTTCGGCGACGATGCGCTTCAGCTCGCACTCGTTGAACGAGCCGACGGTAAAACCGTTTTCGAGCGACACGCCCGCGGGAGTCAGAAACGCTATGTCGACGTTGACGTCGTTCAGGAATCTCGTCGCCTGAAGACCGGTAACGGTCTGGTTGTCGCGTTCCAGTCTGCCGCCGACCATGTTGACGACGGACGTCCCCGTCATCAGAAGGTCGACCGCGAGTTTCGGGTCGGTCGTGGTGAAGGAGAACCGTCCCTCACTGTATGTTTTTGACATTTAGGGCAATATTTATTTAATTTTAAACGTTCTGGTGTATTTCTTTTATTTTTTTCTACACGATAATTTTCTTCTTTACACACTGAACAAACTAGAGTAACGTTATCTCTAACTTCTCCTTTTTTGGCCATAATATCCCTCCTTTTCACATATCTGGTTATATTATATCAAATTATTGATAAAATTCAAAGTATTTTTTCGAAACTCTATCAGCTATTCTTTTATTAATGTTTGACTGGTATGTTGTAACCCCATCATTATGTGAAACATCTGGTGAAATAATGGCAATTGATACTCTTGGATCCTCACTAGGAGCATAGGCAACAAATGTGGTTGATAGTGTTTCTTTATCTACTACCCCATTATCATCTGTATCGACAAAACTTTGACTTGTTCCGGTTTTCCCGGCTGGTCTAAATACAGGATCTATGTATCCAACTCCTGTCCCATATGTGACAACAGCTTTAAATCCTTCTTTTACTCTTTCCAAATACTCTGGCTTGGTATTTACTGAATTGAGCTCCTTAACATTTTTATCTTCAGTTTCGCCATATGGGTGCATATAGAGATGAAGGGCCATTCTTTTTCCACCGTTGGCGATAGTGTTTATATATTGCGCTAATTGGAGTGGTGTATAATTATCATATTGCCCTATTGCAAAGTCTAATAGATGTCCTGGCGCGGTATCAGTTCCTTTATATCCAGTTATTTCATTTGGAAGATCTATTTCGGTTTTAACCCCTAATCCAAATTCAGCAAATGTATTTCGATATGTATCAAAAGCAGCAGTATTTAATGATAATGGTTCATTGTATCTATAATACCCATTTCCTACTTTTATGGCTGTAAAATATTGGTATGTATTTGATGATTGAGCAATAGCTGTTATGTCATTTAGTTGTCCAAGTGGTTTCCATGAACATTTTTCTGGTGTTGCTGCTATTTTAACGCATTGGTCATATCTCACTTCACCAATTTTTAAGGCACCTGTATTATAGCCGACAATATGTGATGCCCCTTTTACAGCTGAGCCAATAACAGCAGATGTTGTTAATAGGCCTGTTGTATAATCAATTATTTGTCCATCTTTTAATTGCTTGGCTGTCATTGCAAGAATTTCACCAGTTTTAGGGTTTGATACAACGACATATGAGCGATTATAGTACTCAGTATTTGGCTCATTTTTGGTAGCTAATATTTCTTCTGTTACTATTTGCTCTATTTGTTTTTGAAGTTCAATATCAATTGATATTGTAATATCTTGTCCTCTTTTACCCTCTTTTATTAATTTGTATGTTCCATCATTTAGAACTTCATATTTGTTCTTTTTACCTTTTAATATACTTTCATATTGATATTCTAAATAACTTATTCCTACTCTGTCATCTAAACTATATCCTTTTTTTAGATAATGATCTTTTAATTCTAGAGGAATACCACTTTTACTAGTTGAAACTGTACCTAATAGGCTTTTGAATGTATCACCATATGGATATGTTCTTTTCCAGTCTAATTTTGTATTTATTCCTTTTAACACATCAATATTTTCGGATACTAATGCATATTCTTCGTCGGTTACACCTTCATTTTTAATTGTTTTTTCAGCATATGAATAGCCCGTGTTCATAAGTGTGTATATGTAGGCTGCTTTTTTATCTCTGTCATCATATTTTTTAAGTTCTTCTTCTGTTACTCTTTCAATCTCTAGTTTATATATATCGTCTAAACTCATTTTCCTTTCATCATATTTTTTCCATTCTTTTTTTGTGATTTTGCTTTTTGCCTTTTCTTTATTATTTTTTATCCAAAATGTTTTTAAATCATAGTCTTTTATTTTATTTTCTAAATCTAT
>JAFXNX010000244.1 GCA_017529175.1 Clostridia bacterium | reverse complement strand
TTTGTGATACGTTTCCTGAAAGAGGATATACGTTCCGATCCCCGCCTCTTTCAGTTTTCTGTAGTTTTCAACGGTCGTAGCGGCGATGTTCACGTTGACCCGCCTTATCGCGCCGTTTTTGTGCTTTATCGAATAGATCGTCTTGATCGAATCGAGGATATATTCGATCGGATTGTTGACGGGGTTCTCGCCCGCCTCGATCGCGAGCCGTTTGTGGCCCATATCCTGAAGCGCGATAACTTCACGCTCGATCTCTTCCTGCGTCAGCTTCTTTCTCGTTATATGTTTGTTTTTCAGATGATACGGGCAGTAAAGGCATCCGTTCACGCAGTAGTTGGAAAGATAGAGCGGCGCGAAGAGAACTATCCTGTTGCCGTAAAAGTCCTTCTTTATCTGCTCGGCAAGGTCGTATATTTCGGCTATCTTTTCCTCGTTCTCGCAGGCGAGAAGCACCGACGCTTCTCTGTGTGAGAGCCCTTTGCGCTCTTTTGCTTTTTCGATTATACCGTCGATAAGCGAGACATCGTTCTTGTGTTCTTCCGCGTATCTTACCGTGTCAAGTATTTCTTCGTCGGAGATGAATTCCTCCGCCTTCATAGATCTTACGTCATATTTCATATTTTTTCCCTCCGGCGTAGTCGCCCCTGTCCGTGACGATCTCACAGCCGGTCTTTCTGATCCTTTGTTTTAAGCATTCGATGCACGCGGCGGCCTCGTCCCCGGTGCAGATCTTATTGTCGTAAAGCGTATATTTTTTTCTGACTGATACCGGCGACAGATTCGGCATCACAACGTTTGCCCCGGACATGATACCGAGCTCGCGCCCCTCCGGATCCGCCGTTCCGAGAGCGGTCGTCGCGGGAAGCAGAACGTCGCCGAGCGTGATCCTTATCAGCGAGAGCAAGAACGCCGTCAGCTCCGCGCTCCCCGCGCTCTTATCGGCAAACGGAGTGTCGGAGTGAGGTATAAAAGGTCCGATCCCCACCATCTCTGGTCTGACCGTAACGAGGTACTCCATCTCGTACGCGAGATCCTTTACCGTTTGTCCGGGAGTCCCAACCATAAATCCGACTCCCACCTGATAGCCGAGTTTCTTTAAATCGGCGATACAACGCTGTCTGTTGTCAAAGCTCATGCTCGCAGGGTGAAGCGATTCATAGTGCGCCTTATTTGCCGTCTCGTGGCGGAGAAGATAGCGGTCCGCCCCCGCTTCCCGGAGCGCCTTGTAAGACTCATAGCTTCTCTCTCCAACGGAAAGAGTCACCGCCGAGTCGGGATTCCGTTCTTTTAACCTTCTAACGATTCCGCACAGAATATCGTCCGTAAAATACGGATCCTCACCGCCCTGAAGCACGAACGTTCTGAATCCGAGAGCGTGACCTTCGTCGGCGCACTCTATGATCTCATCCGGCGTCAAGCGATATCTTTCGGCTTTTGCGTTTCCCGCGCGGATGCCGCAGTAATAGCAGTTGTTCTTACAGTAGTTCGTGAACTCGATAAGGCCTCTGATATAGACCCTGTCGCCGTAAAAATCGCGGCGGATCTCTCTCGCAAGCGACGCGGCGTATTCTCTCGCATCGTCCCGGTGTTCTATCAGATAAATATATTCCCTCTCGGAAAGGATGCCTTCGTACGAAAGCCGGTCGAGCAGTTCCTTATACATTGCTGAACGCCGCTTTGGAGGAAACTCCGTCGAGCTTGCCGATCTTTCCGCACAGCGTGTTGATGTCGTTCTGATCCGCGTCGACAACGACGGTGATGCAGTTGACGTTCTTTTTCGCATAGGGTATGCCCATTCTTCCGATTATCACGTCGCCGTAATCCGAAAGTATGCGGTTGAGTTCTTCAGCGCTCTCGCGGCGTTCTACGATTATGCCGATCACGGCGACTCTTGTTTCAAGTTTTTCCATTTTTATTCTCCTTTTAATTATTAGTGACATAAAAACGCCGCGCTGACAGCGCGGCGATCTTTTTTAACAGACGCGCTTAAGGTCAGAACTTCTTTCCTTCAGAACGTAATCATTATATCATCTGCAGTTGAAATTGTCAACCATCGTTCACGTTTTGCAAAAAACTGTCAATTTTTAACGATCGGATCCGGCGCTCCGTCCTCGAGATAACAGAACTTGCCGCTGACGTAGCACTTCCAGACCGTCTCGTCCGAGCCGTCGATCTTTGTGAGAGAAACGATCCACGCCGCCATACCGTCCGGGGCCTCTCCCTTTTCGGTACCGACGCATTTGTAATCCGAGCCTATGCGGGAGATCGCCTCTTCGATCGCGGTCTGCTCCCAGATATCCGCGTAGATCTTGTCATCGGGGATATCGGCTCCGCCGTTATCAAGCGGATCCGGCGCGCCGTCCTCGAGATAGCAGAACATGCCGCTGACGTAGCACTTCCAAACAGCCTCGTCCGATCCGTCGATCTTTGTGAGAGAAACGATCCACGCTTCCGCACCGTCCGGGGTCTCGCCCTTTTCGGTGCCGACGCATTTATAATCCTCGCCGATCCGGGAGATCGCCTCTTCGATCGCGGTCTGTTCCCAGATATCCGCGTAGATCTTCTCGTCGGAGATCAAAGATCCGGTATCGTCCGCCGCCGTCGTATCCTCAGTCGCTTCAGTCGCAGGAGCGAGGTGCTCGGTCTCCGTCTTATTTGCGCTCGTATCTGCGCCGTCGGTCTTTGCGCCGCACGCGCAAAGAAGGATCGTCAGCGCGAGAAGAGAGGCTATAAGAACTGTTCTTTTGATACTGAAAAACGTTTTCATTTTATGATCTCCTTTATAACCAATGTTCGTATTTTCATAAGCGATTATACAACGGAATGTAATAATAGTCAATAGCGTTACGTGGGCTTCGTATTGACAGAAACGGTGAAAAAGTTTAAAATTGTTTTGAAAATTCAATTTATTATCAATCTTCGCACTTTATCATTGTCACAACGGAGGTGATATCATGAAACTGCTTCTCGCCGAGGATGAACGCAGAATGGCGTCCGCGCTTAAAGAAATATTCCGTCTTGAAAACTACGACGTCGACGCGTTCGACAACGGGACCGACGCGCTCGACGCGCTAAAGTGCGGTATCTACGACGTCGCAGTTCTCGACGTTATGATGCCGGGAATGAGCGGCTTCAAGGTGGCGCGCGCCGCCCGCGCGGAAGGGATTAAGACGCCGATCTTAATGCTGACTGCGAAGAGTGAGGTCGACGATAAGGTGATAGGGCTCGACTCGGGAGCGGACGACTACCTGACAAAACCTTTTGTAACGAAAGAACTCCTCGCGCGAATCCGCGCTCTCTGCAGACGGAACGTCAACTCCAAAGACGGAAGTATGACGTACGGCGACCTGACGCTCGACACGTCGAGCGCGACACTCACCTGCAGCGCTACCGGACAGAGCGTGCGGCTCGGAGAAAAAGAACTTCGTATCGTCGAATATATGATAGCAAATCAGGGACAGGTCATGACACGCGAACAGCTCGCCGTCAAAATATGGGGCTACGAGAGCGAAGCGGAGTACAACAACGTCGAGGTTTATATGTCGTTCACCCGCAAAAAACTCGCTTTCATCGGCTCGCAGACGGAGATAAAAGCGCTTCGCGGTATAGGATATGAATTGAGGTGTAAAGATGTTCAATAAAACAAAACGAAAGATAGTCGCGGCGATAGTTCTGTCTCTTGCGATCCTGTTTTCCGCGACTCTCGCGGTAATATATCTTTCAAGCTATTACGATCAGAAAACGGACGACCGCGAAATGCTCGAGCGGTACGCCGAGAATTACAACTATAATGAAAAAGACGACGCCATTTTCACTCCCGGCGAGGAAAGCGTTCCTTTTATGCCCGGGATGGATACGGCTCCCGACGGCTTTACGCCAGGCAAAGAGTCAGGCGGGTTTTCCGTGCCGCCTTCGGGAGAGAATAACGGAGACTTTTCCATGCCTCCGTCAAACGGCAACTCCGGCGACGGCTCAAAGGAATTTACAACAAGACCCGACGATGGATCTTTCCCGGGCGGCAAACAGCCGGATATGCCAAACGGCGCGAGGGATATGCCCGAGCGGGACGAGCGCGAATTCCGCGCATCGACTTTCTTCTCGGTCGCGCTGTCAAAGGACGGAGAAGTCCTTTCCGTTGACGCGGGGCAGAGCGGCATAAAGAGCGAGGACGAGCTTGTCGAGGACGCAAAATCCGCGATAGAACGCGGCAAAGAGAGCGGAAAGATAAACGGATCAATGTATCTTGTAACGGACAAGGGAGATTACACTCTCGTCACGTTTATGGACAGCACGAAATCAGACAACAATATGAGCCGTCTTCTCAAAAACGCTCTTATCGTCGGCGGCGCGGCGATCATAGTTCTGTTCTTCGCCTCACTTCTCATCGCAAAAAAGATAGTTAAGCCGCTCGAGGAAAACGACCGCCGTCAGAAGCAGTTCGTCTCCGACGCGGGACACGAACTGAAAACGCCGATATCCGTCATCTCCGCAAACTGCGAGCTGCTCTCGAAGGAGAGCGGAGATAACGAGTGGATCTCGAATATTCAGTATGAGAATGAACGGATGGCGTCGCTCGTCACGGAACTGCTCGATCTGTCTCACGCCGAAAACGCCGGGATGCAGATGGCGGAAACAGACCTTTCGCGCCTTGTCGCCGGAGCGGCGCTCCCGCACGACGCGGCGGCGTTTGACGCGGGATATATAATAAATACCGATATCGAGGACGGCGTTCGGGTCGTCGGAAACGGCGCGAAACTCGCTCAACTCGTCTCGATCCTGCTCGACAATGCGATAAAGCATTCCTCCGGCGGAAACGAGATAACCCTCTCGCTCAAGACCTCGCACAAGTACGCCGCGCTCTCGGTAGAAAACTCGGCTGACGAGATACCCGAGGAGAAGATGGCGCATCTGTTTGAAAGATTCTACAGAGCGGACGACGCAAGGGGCGGCGATGAAGGGCATTACGGTCTCGGGCTCGCGATCGCGAAGGCGATAGTCGATTCTCACAAGGGAGAGATAACGGCAAAATACGCAGACGGCAAAATATGCGTCGCAGCGTCGATACCTCTTGCGAAATAAAAAAGGAATATCATAGGGGCTGTAAAAAAACGTGAGTTTTTTACAGCCCCTTTTTGGGGGATAGGAAAAAATGTTCAGAATGAACGAACCGAATCCCGAAGGCGTACAAAGGTACGTCGAGAGGTGAGGTTCGTTTATAGCAAAAAGGCGATTTT
>JAFXNX010000020.1 GCA_017529175.1 Clostridia bacterium | reverse complement strand
TGGACTCTTCTGTATTTAACTCTTTTAGGCATTAACATTAGTGGGTTCCTCCTTCTCTGGGAGTTCTGGGACCTCTCGGACCACGGTCGGGACGGTCTCCTCTGGGAGCTCTCGGACCGCGATCAGCGCGATCGCCTCTGTCGCCGAAGCTGCGTCTGCCGCCGCGGTTGTCGCGACGATCACGTCTCTGACGACGCTCTTCCGTTGCGCCTGTCTGCGCTCTTGCGACTTCGGGAAGGACTTCGCCCTTGTAGATCCATACTTTTACACCGATCTTACCGTAGGTCGTATTTGCTTCCCAGAAACCGTAGTCGATATCTGCGCGGATAGTCTGAAGCGGGATAGTACCGTCATGATAATGCTCAACGCGGGCGATCTCGGCGCCGCCGAGTCTTCCGCTTACGGTGACTTTGATACCCTTGGCGCCCATTCTCATGGTGCGGCCGATGGACTGCTTCATAGCGCGACGGAACGAAACGCGGTGCTCAAGCTGGCTTGCTATGTTCTCAGCGACGAGCTGAGCGCACAGGTCGACAGGCTTTACTTCCACAACGTTCACGGATACCGGAACGCCCATCATCTTTTCAAGCTCTACTCTGAGCTTTTCGATGTCGGCGCCCTGACGGCCGATGACCATACCGGGCTTCGCGCAGTGGATGAACACTCTCGCTTTTCCGGTGTTGTCTCTTTCGATCTCGACCTTCGGAATGCCCGCGGGCATGAGTTTGTTTTTCAGATATTCTCTGACGTTATAATCGGATACGAGGATATCGCCGAATTTTTCGTCTTTCGCGTACCATCTCGAATCCCAGTTTTTAATTACACCGACACGAAGACCGTGGGGATTTACTTTCTGGCCCATAATTCAGTTTCTCCTCCTTACTCTTTTTCTTTTACCGCAATGGTAATGTGGCTCGTTCTCTTCAGGATGCGGTCCGCGCTTCCTTTGCCTCTGGGCATCATTCTCTTGAGAGTCATGCCGGGTGTTACGAAGCATTCGGAAACGTAGAGTTTTTCACGATCCATGGAGAAGTTGTTTTCAGCGTCTGCAACTACTCTGTCAAGAAGCTTGATAAGATGTTCGCTTGCAGCCTTCGGAGTATTCTTGAGAATACCTTTTGCCGTCGCGACGTCTTTGCCTCTTATAAGGTCGAGAACTATCTTGACCTTGCGAGGGGAGATGCGGACAAATTTAAGGTATGATCTTGCTTCCATTATTGTTCTATCCTCCCTCTATTATTTACCGTTGTTAGACGTCTTGGAGCCTGCGTGGCCCTTGAATGTTCTTGTAGGTGCGAATTCGCCGAGCTTATGTCCGACCATGTCCTCGGTAACGTATACCGGGAAATGCTTTCTGCCGTCGTGAACGGCGATCGTGTGCCCGATGAATTCGGGGAATATCGTCGATGCTCTCGACCATGTCTTGAGTACTTTCTTTTCCCCCTTATCGTTCATAGCGCAAATGCGTGCATACAGCTTTGCTTCGACAAAGGGTGCTTTCTTTAAGCTTCTGCTCATTTGTTATGCCTCCTTCCTTACTTGCTGTTACGACGTTTTACGATGAACTTGTCGGTTCTGTTCTTCTTCTTACGCGTCTTGTATCCGAGCGCCGGTTTACCCCAAGGAGTAACAGGAGACGGACGACCGATGGGAGATTTACCTTCACCACCGCCGTGGGGGTGATCGCACGGGTTCATTACGGAACCGCGTACTGTAGGTCTGATACCCATGTGACGCTTCTTACCCGCTTTACCGATCTTGACAGTGTCGTGCTCGATGTTGCCGACCTGGCCGATCGTTGCGAGGCAGTTCATACGGATGTAGCGGACTTCGCCCGAAGGAAGTCTGACCTGAGCCATACCGCCCTCTTTTGCCATCAGCTGAGCCTGCGTGCCTGCGGATCTTACGAGCTGACCGCCCTTGCCGGGGTAAAGCTCGATGTTGTGGATAAAGGTACCTACGGGGATGTTTGCGAGAGGAAGTGTGTTGCCGGGTTTGATGTCGGCGTCAGCGCCCGTGTAGAGAACGTCGCCGTCAGTAACTCCGACCGGAGCTATAACGTAGCTCTTGTTTCCTTCGTCGTCCTGAAGAAGCGCGATATAAGCGGTTCTGTTGGGGTCGTACTCGATGCCGATTACGGTCGCCTTGGTCGCCTTGCGCTTGAAGTCGACGATACGGTACTTCTTCTTGTTTCCGCCGCCCTTGTGACGAACGGTGATCCTGCCGTAGCTGTTTCTTCCGGAATGCTTCTTCTTTATTTCTATAAGACTCTTTTCCGGAGTGAATTTCGTGAGTTCCTCGAAGGAGGGAACCGTCATATGTCTTCTCGCCGGTGTAGTCGGCTTATATTTTACTGTAGGCATTTCTTATTCCTCCTTCTATCAGTTCATACCGTCGAAGAATTCGATAGTCTTGGAGTCCGCGGTCAGTTTAACGATCGCTTTCTTCCACGACGCGGTGTAACCCGGTGTGTAACGAACTCTCTTCGGCTTTCTCTTCATCGTGATCGTGTTGACGTCGGCTACTTTTACTCCGAAAAGTTCCTCGACCGCCTTTGCGATCTCCGGCTTCGTAGCGTCTTTCGCTACTTTGAAAGTGTACTTCTTATCAGCTGTCATATCCATGGACTTTTCGGAAATGACGGGCTTCAGAATTATATCCTGTGCGAACTTCATTTGCTGTACACCTCCTGGATTTTATTTACTGCATCCTGTGCGGCGACGAGCGTTTCGCAGTTGAGGACATCGTATACGTTGAGAGTGTTCCACTGTGTAGCTTTGACTCCCTCGATATTTCTCAGACTTGCGATGACCTTTTCATCACACTCGGGAAGAACGACGAGCGCTTTCTTTGCCGCGCCGACGTCTGCGAGCATCTTTACCATCGTCTTCGTCTTGAATTCGGATGCTTCTATCTTGTCGATGACGATAAGATCATTTTCGCTGACCTTGGAGGAGAGTGCGCTGAACATAGCAACGCGCTTTACCTTCTTATTGAGCTTTACTTTGTAAAGACGGGGCTTGGGACCGAGAGCGACGCCGCCGTGTGTCCACTGAGGAGCGCGGGTCGAACCCTGACGGGCTCTGCCTGATCCCTTCTGTCTCCAGGGCTTCTTGCCGCCGCCGGAAACTTCCGTACGTGTCAGCGTTGACTGTGTACCCTGTCTCTGATTGGAGAGGTACGCCACTACTGCCGAGTGGAGGACAGCCGCATTTACTTCTGCGCCGAAAATCTTATCGGAAAGATCCATCTTACCGACTTCTTTTCCCGCCATATTAACTACTTTAATTTCTGGCATTTGTTTTTCCTCCTTTCGACTTATGCTTTAACGCTGTCGCGGATGAACACGATGCCGCCGCGAGCACCGGGAACGGCGCCCTTGACCGCAACGAGATTCGCGTTTGCGTCAACTTTAACAACTTCGAGATTGAGAACAGTTACCTGCTCGTTACCGTACTGTCCCGCCATCTTCTTGTTCTTGTATACTCTGGAAGGGGAGGAGCACGCGCCCATGGAACCGACTTCGCGGTGTACGGGGCCTGTACCGTGCGTCATCTTAAGGATGTGATGTCCCCATCTCTTTACCGCGCCGGTGTATCCACGGCCTTTCGTAATGCCAGTAATGTCGACCTTGTCGCCTGCGGCGAAGGTATCGGCGGCCACTACGTCACCTGTGTTCATTTCCGATGCGCCCTCGAGACGGAACTCTTTAAGATGTCTCTTCGCACTTACTCCGGCTTTCTTGAAATGGCCGGCTGCGGGACGGTTGACGTGTTTCTCTTTCACGTCTTCGAAACCGAGCTGTACAGCGTCGTATCCGTCGGTTTCAACTGTTTTCTTCTGCACTACCGAGCAGGGTCCGGCTTCGATCACCGTTACGGGGATCGCTGTGCCGTTTTCAGTGAAGATCTGAGTCATACCCAGCTTCTTACCGATGATTCCTTTTTTCATTTTCTTTTCTCCTTTTAAGGTTATTGGTTGACACGCGTCTGTTATCGGGAGCCGCCCGTACGCGCCAACATGACCTAACCGTCATCAAGCTGCCGTCGTCTTATTCAAGAGTCCGGACTGCGCTCTGTGCGGCGGGTTTGGCTTTTGCCTTCGTTGATCAGATCTTAACGTCTATATCAACGCCTGCGGGAAGTTCGATGTTCATAAGCGCTTCAACGAGTTCTTTCGAGGGTTTGCGGATCTCGATGAGTCTCTTGTGAGTGCGCTGCTCGAACTGTTCGCGGCTGTCCTTATATTTGTGAACAGCGCGAAGGATCGTGATGATCTCTTTCTCCGTCGGGAGCGGTATCGGACCTGAAACTTCAGCGCCGTTTCTCTTCGCGATGTCTACGATCTTTGCAGCCGCGGAATCGATGAGAGAGTGCTCGTAGCTTCTGAGTCTTACCTTGATCTTTTCACTTGTTGCCACCTTGGATTGCCTCCTTCATTATTATTTATTACAGACGAGGTGTACACGCAGTCGGGCGTTTCCGATGACTCCTCAAAGTAACCGGATTCGCGGCGCGTGAGTAACTGCGCGTCCGATCCGGAAGAGCCAAAGGCATAGTTCCGCCTTGACCGAGGATACGTTCTGTCCGTGCTGCCGTGATGCGCGTGAATTACCCGTCGCCGTGACACTTAGCGACGGCAAC
>JAFXNX010000243.1 GCA_017529175.1 Clostridia bacterium | reverse complement strand
CTTTCTTTTTGTAAAATGCGTTTTCATCGTCCGATGCTTCGTCCTCGCCGACCATATTTACAAATCCGCCTATAGGAAATGCTCTCAGCGAATATGTGATACCGGTCTTTTTGGACGTGCGGCTGACAAGTTTCGGACCCATTCCGATGGCAAATTCTTTTATCGTGACTTTGAAGAGTCTCGCCATGAAATAATGTCCGCATTCGTGAATAAAAATGAGAAATCCAAATAGCAGTACTGCAAGGATTATATATAAAACTGTAATAGTATCACTTCCCGTTCAAACAGATATTTTGTTTATCAACTCACGAGCCGCATTTCTCGCGGTCTGTTCCGCGTCGAATACGGTCTCGACGCTGCACCCGGAGTGCTGAGAAAACTTCTCGACGACCTCGATCACGACGTCCGAGATATCGCAAAAGCCGATCTTTCCGTCAATGAATGACGCCACCGCTTCCTCGTCTGCCGCGATAAGCGCCGCAGGACAGGTCGTTCCTTTGATATACGCCCTTCTCGCCGCGTCAAGCAGCGGAAACGCGTCGGTATCGGGATCGTCAAACGTCAGCTTGCCGATCGAGGCGAAATCAAGTCCGCGCTCGTCAATATTCATCCTTTCGGGATATGAGAGCGCGTATCTTACGCAATGCCTCATATCGGGAGTGCCGAGCTGCGCCATCACCATAGTATCAATGTATTCCACCATCGAATGTATTATACTCTGACGATGTACCAAAACCTGTACTTTATCTATTCCGACCCCGAAAAGACGGCACGCTTCGATTATCTCAAACCCCTTGTTCATAAGAGTTGCGCTGTCGATCGTGATCTTTTTACCCATTTTCCATGTCGGATGGGAAAGCGCCATTTCCGGCGTTACTTTTGACAGTTCTTCCCTCGTCGCGCCGAAGAACGGACCTCCGGACGCCGTGAGAAGGATACGTCTGACCATCTCCGGCTTTGAATTACCGGATGCGTCTATCGCGCCGGATGTGATAAGGCACTGAAAGATCGCGCTGTGTTCGCTGTCGACAGGGATAAGCTCACCGCCGCTCTTCCGTATGTTATCGAATATCGTATCGCCGAGAGATATAATAGACTCTTTATTTGCTATCGCAAGGCGGGCGCCGGTCTTCGACGCGGCAACGGCGGCGGGTATACCCGCCATGCCGGATATCGCGTGAACGAATACGTCGGCTCCGCACTCTTCTATGCATTTACAAATCGCGTCCTTTCCGCCGTATACTCTCGTCGGAGTATCTGCAAGAAGTGTTGACAGCTCGGACGCGGATGATTGGTCCGGGACCGCGCAATACTTTGCGTTATACTCTCTTGCCTGCTCCGACAACAGTTTGACGTTCTTGCCGCCGGTCAGCAAAACGACGCTGCTGCCGGAAGAACGGAGCGCGTCAAGCGCCTGGCATCCGACCGAGCCCGTGCTTCCGAGAACGGCTATCTTTGATGCGGATAAATTCATTTTCACCTCGGATTTATTTCGTCATACCGAACACTACGTTCTTAAAGAAGATCATAAGCAAAAGGAACAAGGGAGCTGTGGGGATCACGCTGTCAAAGCGGTCTACGATGCCCCCGTGTCCGGGCAAAATTTTACCGTAATCTTTGATACCGTACTTTCTTTTGATAACCGATGCGATAAGGTCGCCTATCTGAGATACCACAGCTATCAGTATCCCGCCGACAACGAAAGTCCATACCGGCATGATATGCTCTAATTCAAGCACGTGGCGAAGAATAAGACCGTATCCGGTGCAGATAGCCGTGCAGAAGAACGTACCGCCGATCGCTCCTTCAACAGTTTTCTTCGGGCTGACTGACGGGATCAGTTTGTGTTTTCCGAACAGTCGTCCGGTAAGATATGCGAATATGTCACAGGTGAACGGAGCTATAACTGGGATAAGAAAATAATACTCTCCGCCTTTCTCGTTCCTGAGAAGTACGATCGCAACGAACCCCGAGATAACGTACATACAAAGTGAAAAGGTTATCGCTGAATCCGTGACGTCGGTCCTCTTTGAAAATATACCCGCGGCAAGCATAAGAAACAGCGTCAGCATAAGCAGCGCAAGATACGTGGCGGTAAAATAATTTATATTCTTAATGGCGCGAGCAAGTATCGGAATTGCGCCCGCAACGATCATAACAGGAACGGTTATAAGCGGATTTCTTACAGTTCCTATACATTTTAACATTTCAAACGTACCGATAAGGGACAGAAGCGAAAGGACTATCGGAAGTACGTATGTATGAGAAAAAATGACTACCGGGACCGCGACGGCTGTCAGCAAAAATCCCGTTATCGTCCGTTTAAGCATTCTTGACACCTCCGAAATTACGCTTTCTCTTTGAAAACTCGATGATCGCTTTGTCAACTTCATCACTTGACATATCAGGCCAGAGAACGTCCGTAAAATAGAACTCGCTGTACGCGGACTGCCACATTAAGAAGTTTGAAAGTCTGATCTCTCCCGCCGTCCGTACTATAAGGTCGGGATCGGGTGAACCCGCTGTGTAAAGATTGCGTTCAATATCCTCTTCCGTGATATGGTCCGCGCCCGCTTTTATAGCTTCATTGACAGCGTGAACGATCTCCGCTCTGCCGCCGTAATTAAGAGCGGCGTTGAGAGTTCTCTTATAATTCTTCGTCAGCTCTTCAAGTTCAAGGCACTTGTTCTTGAGTTCTTCGCCGAGAGCGTCCTTATCGCCGAGAAAAATATATCTGACTCTGTTCTCCTCGTCTTCGTCTTCGGCAATTCTGATATATTCATCGAGAAGCTTCATCAGCGCTTCCACTTCTCTTTGCGGTCTTTTCCAGTTCTCTGTCGAAAAAGCGTAAACCGTTATCGTATCGATCCCGATATCCGAGCAATACTTTATGACCTTTTTGAACGTTTTTGCGCCTGCGACGTGTCCCGCTTCCCGCGGAAGCGAGCGCCGCTTTGCCCAGCGTCCGTTTCCGTCCATAATAAACGCAATATGGCGAAGGCCCGACTCTTTGACGGTGTTAATGATATCAACAGCCGGCGCCTTATCTTTCTTTCTGAACATAGAAATCTCCGTTCGGATTAAAGTCTGAAATTTAAAAATTTCGAGCCCGCAACAGCCGTTCGATGCCGCACGGGCCCGTGAAGATCATATCGAAAGATCAAATCTCCATGATCTCTTTTTCTTTTTCTTCCGTAACTTTGTCGATCTCTTTGATGTACTTGTCGGTAAGATCCTGAGTGAGTTTTTCGGACTGCTTCTGCTCATCCTCGTTGATCTCACTGTTTTTCTTCATTTCTTTGATCTCGTCATTTGCATCTCTGCGAATGTTTCTGATAGCAACCTTCGCATCTTCACCCATTTTGGAAATCTGCTTTGTGAGCTCTTTTCTTCTTTCCTCGGTGAGCTGAGGGAACGAGAGACGAATGACTTTGCCGTCATTGACGGGAGTGATGCCAACGTCTGAGGCAAGGATCGCTTTTTCGATGTCCTTGAGAGTTGTCATATCCCAGGGAGTGATAGCGAGCGTTCTCGGATCGACCGCTTTGACTTCCGCCATCTGGTTGATGGGAGTCGGCGTGCCGTAATAAGACACCTCAATTCCCTTCAGGACTGCGGTGTTCGCTCTTCCGGCTCTGATGACCGTAAGACTGTCGCGGTATACTGCGACTGTTTTCTTCATTTTCTCTTCGTAAGGAGCGGTATCGATTTTCATAATAGTCCTCCAAAATTTATAATTATTATAATTTACTTGATTATAGTACCGAGACGTTCGGCGGTAACGACTCTGTAAATCTTTTCAGCTTCGTCAAGTCCGAACATAACGGTGGGGATTCCGCATCCGTCAGCAAGTACCGACGCCGTCATGTCGATCGCTGTCAGTCTGTTGTCAACGATCTCGCGGTACGTCGTCTCCTCGATTATCTTCGCGTCCTTGTTCAGTCTCGGATCGGCTGTATAAAGATAATCTATATTCTTTGCGAGAAGAAGCGCGTCTGCTTCTATTTCCATCGCTCTTATAACAGCGGGGGTATCGGTCGAAAAATAAGGAGATCCGAGCCCGCATGCGAAGATGACCACTCTTCCTTTATTAAGATGTCTTATCGCCTTTTCAGCGGTATACAGCTCTGCGAATTTATCCATCTGAACCGCGCTCATTACCCTCGCGTCAGCTCCGGCGGCGCAAAGCGCGTCCTGAAAAGCTATCGAGTTCATGCAAGTTGCGAGCATTCCGATGTTG
>JAFXNX010000242.1 GCA_017529175.1 Clostridia bacterium | reverse complement strand
TTTTCGTAACCGCACTTTGTGCAGATGTAGGGGTTCTCACACGTAGGATTCGAGAATGTATGGTTGCAGCCTGTCGTGCCGAGTTTATCGGAAACGAGCACCATGGAGTTGGAACCGCCCGCCGTCGGGAACGTTGCGCCGTTCTCCTGCGCGCCGCAGATACCGGAGCCCCATGTGAGCCACTGGTTGCAGTGAGAGTTTTCATAAGAGGATGCGCCTGTCGTCGCGTTGAGAGCAACGATGGAAAGACCGTATTCAGCGCCCGCTTCAGCTACGCGGTCGCCGGCAACGAGAGTTGCCTCGCCGGTTGTTTTGTCATATTCGTAGTAACTGCCGTCAACGAGTTCCCACGGAATAGCAAGCTCGTATGTTGTCTTGAACACTTCAACACGCGTAGACTGACCGTTTACGGTTACGTACGTCATCGTACCTGTAGGTTTTACGGCTGCGAAAGCGCGCTTGTTGCCGAGCAGTACGTTCGGGTTCTCAGCCGTTACGTTGCCGTACATAATATCGCTCTGATTCCAGTAAGCGACCTGCCTGCCGGTAGGTGCGCCGAGGGAGTCGAGTTCGTCACCGTAGTGATCGAAATATCTGTCAGACATATCGTATACTTCGGGATGACCGCTGTCGCCGCCGGTGTAAGCCGCGCCGATATTGGCGTACTTCTTACCGCGGATGACATCATCGCCATTTACCCAATTCTCAGCATAAGACGCCCACGGTCTGGAACCTTTCTGAAGGTACGTATTTTCAGTACCGGGATAAGGCGTGTAGCCGCTTCCGTTTGCAACACTGTTCGGGCCGTCCGGGTCAATGATGAACTGGAGAGCGTCGCCGTCCCAGATGTTAGCTCCGCCGTCGTTACCGAGGTAGAACTTATCGGGATCGTTTACTTCAGCCGCGATGTAGAGAAAGTCCTCGTCCCACGCCATCCATACCTTGTAGGTGTAGGGGGTATCGGGATTGTAGCTGTTGGGGTAGTAAAGCTGATTGTCGCCGTTTTTCAGCTGAGGTGTGTGCCAGTGGAACGTGTTCTCAGCGGAGGGCTTATCACCTCCAAGAGTTGCAGCGTATTCGCTGCTCAGATTGAGAAGGGGCGTGCCCCACTCTGCTGCAGTGATGACACCGTCGAGGTTGAGCTCGCCGTCGCCGTCTTTCGCAGTGTAGTTGATCTGATCAATCTCTTCGGATTCGATCGTTTTGAGGTCGCTGATCTTACCGGAGACCTGATGATATATCGTCGTACCGTCGAAATACGGAACGTCGATACCGACGTTATTAGCGTCGAGCGTGTGAGTTGCAGTTGCGCTTGCAGGGAAAGCAAGCACCATCATGGAAGCTACCATGACGACCGCAATCACGAGTGAAAGAAGTTTTTTCATTTGGTTCCTCCTAAAAAAATTTAACAAAAGCCGCTTACATACGGCAATCTTCATTAGTGATTATAACATATAAGCTGTACTTTCTCAATACTTTTTAAAAATTAAATATAAAATAGATGTAAATAAATTACTCTTCTTCTTTGACTTCTCCGGCGTCCTCCGCCTTCTCGCCTTTGAGAGAATCTCTGATCTCTTTGAGCACGTCGAGTTCGGTCTCCGCGGGCTCTTCCTCTTCCTTCGGCTCTTCCGGTTTTTCAAACTTCTTCTTCATCGTCATGAACGCTCTGAGCACCGTGAAGATGACAAGAGAGATGAGCAGGAAGTCTACGACGTTCTGGATGAACGCGCCGTAGTTGAGATATACGGCTTCTTTTACGACCGAGCCGTCTTCTCCGAGCACTTCGGGCGTGAGCAGCGCCTTGAGATCGGCGAACGTGGCGGATCCGAAGAGCTTGCTGATGAGCGGCATAATGATGTCGTTTACAAGGCTCGTCACGATCTTTCCGAACGCCGCGCCGATGATAACGGCGACCGCCATATCCATCACGTTGCCTTTTGCGATGAATTCCTTAAAATCCTTTGCAAATTTTTTCATGATTGCCTCCTTGCGCTTTTTGCGCTTATATTATATTAAGGACATAATTATATTATCATATTATTAAGAAAAAGTCAACAAAAAAACGGCGCGTCAACCGCCTTTGAAGCGGATGACGCGCCGTATCCGTATGCCTGTCAATAAACCGTTATTTTTCGTCATTCCCGAACAATTCTGTAAGTTTGTTCTTCCGTTTCACGTTCTGCTTGAACAGGTGAAAACGCGAGGTCGCGAAGGGAAAAATCGTCGAGAGAAAGCATTTCGACCGCGTCAAAATATTCGCACGCCTTCCTCACCGCCGCGGCGCAAGTCCGGCACTCCATGATATGGCGGTGTACCGCGCCGGCAAATCCCGCCGCGTCCGCGTCGTGACGGTCGAGCTTTGCGAAACGTATAAGGTCTTCCTGCTTCAAATGTTCCATTGTTTTACCTCCGGAGGCAGATTTTCGTCAAGTTTTTTGTTTATTTTATATATCCAGTCGCTGATCTTTCCGAGGGGCTCGTCGCCGAGCGATACTGCAAGCATCTCGCCGCCCCTGTTTTCAAGTTCCGCCGCGATCTTATCGATCCCGCTTTGCGGCACGTCCGCCCACTCAAGACGGGAGAGCGTTCCGGTGACGGCTTTGAAAAGTCCGCCGAGCGTTTTATCGGAATATTTTGCAATAAAGCGGTGATTCGCTTCTATTTTGTCCTTCGCCTCGCCGCAGAATATCATAAGATACACCGCGAGCCAAGTCAGCTTCATCTCCGGCTTAGTGTTCATCATAACGACTTCCGAGAATACCCGATGCAGCGCTTCCCGAAGGACCATTTCCGAAAGAGGGTCCTCTTTGCTCGCGACGGTCACTGGATGATCCGGATCGTCGATCGTTTCCGACGGCTTGAGAGATTTTTTTCTGAAAAGCGACGTCATGTGGTTCTCCGTCACTCGCTTGCACCAGCCGAGAAACATTTGCGGACCTTTTTCGTATTTTTCGTTCAGAAAATAGGATGCGACGCTCCTCGTCCAGAGCTTTATGAAAATATCCTGATAAATGTCGTTTAAATCAAACGACGAGAACGACGCGCCGAAGCGGTCGTAAACGTTTTTAACGATCGGTTTTATCTTTCCTTCGTAAATTCCGTAGAATATACCGGCGTCAAGCTCGTGACGTTCATACAGCGCCACGACGAGCTCGCGGTACGCGTCAAAATACTGTTGGTCTGTCATAATACTCACCAAAATAATTACTTCAGGGCGACAAACGTCATCCCGAACGTATTATAACACACCTTGCGACGATAATCAACCGTTTGCGCGTTCATAAATACAAACTCGCATTGTCCGCGTTTTTCGCGCAAAGATCAAAAAAAGTTTTGACACGGCGGGAAAATTATGTTAAAATGGGTTATATTCCCGGAGGTGTGTGATGGACAGCAAAGAAAGATTCATACAGATATACAAAGACAAAATAAAGCGCGAAGGCGCGCTTCAACTGCTTGAATACCTTATGTCGCCGTCGTCCGACTTCTTCACGGCACCCGCGAGCGCAAGGTACCACAACGCCAAGGAAGGCGGACTTGTCGAGCACAGTCTCAACGTCTACGACTGCCTTGGCGACTACCTTTCCCGCGACCGTGTAAAGGCGTTGTACGGAATGGACTACTCCGATGAGACCGTCGCGATCGTTTCCCTTCTCCACGACCTGTGCAAGGTGAACGTATACAAGCCGGGATTCCGCAACGTAAAGGACGAGTTCGGCACGTGGAAAAGAGTCCCGACGTTTGAGTTCGACGACAAAATGCCTTACGGACACGGAGAAAAATCGGTATATATCATTTCCGGATATATGAAGCTGACCCGCGAAGAGGCGTTTGCGATAAGGTATCACATGGGCTTCTCCGGAGAAGAGGACAACAGAAACGTCGGCAAAGCGTTTGAACTTTACCCGCTAATCCTTGCCCTCGCGACCGCGGATATGGAAGCCGCGTACTACGTTGAGAGAGAATGATTTTAGTCGTTTGCATAACAAAAAAGGTTGTGCAAACGGCTCTTTTTTTGCGCTCTCTATTGACAAACAGATAGTTTTGTTATATCATATAGTTAAATCAATTAGTTTTTTTTATTAATATATCACTTTTATTTATGAGGACAGTATGGAAATCAGGAATCTTGTTAATTTTTTGACCGTGGCGGAACTTAAGAATTTTACGAGAGCGGCGGAAAAGCTCGGTTATTCGCAATCCGCGGTGACCGTGCAGATAAAACACCTTGAGAACGAACTCGGGGTGACTCTTTTTGACAGGATAGGAAAAACAGTCAGCCTCACGAGCTACGGTCAGGGCTTTATCGAATACGCGAGCAACGCGGTCGAAGCGGTGGATAAGGCGGCGGCGTTCGGAATAAACAACGAACAGCACACGGGAGACATACGCTTTGGCGTTGTCGGAACGATCCTCAGCGCGGTGCTTATCGACGTCATCCTCGAGTATCAGAGAGCATATCCGAGCGTCAGAGTCTCCGTCATCGAAGGTCCTTCCGCGGAACTCGAAAAGAAGATCAGACGCTGCGAGATAGACCTCGCATACTTCCTCGACTACAAAACTCCGAGCAACGAGTGGGTGAGAGTCAGAGAAGAGCGCGAGGACATCATAATCGTCACAAATCCCAACAACCCGATATGCAAGAAAGATTCCGTCGAATTCAGGCAGCTCGGGGGCGAAAGATTCATTCTCATGCCGAAGGGCGAGAACTACCGTTCTCTGTTCGACAACGAGCTCGTTCGCCACGATATGTCGGTACATCCGGTCATCGAGCTTGACAACACGGATATGATCATGCGTCTTCTCATGAAGGAGAACTACGTTTCTCTGCTTCCCGAGTTCTCGGTAAGAAAATATCTCAAATCGGGAAAGATCGCGAAGATAAACGTCGAAGACGTCGATATGTATCAGTATTCACAGCTCGCATATCTCAAGGGCAAGGCGATCATGCCTCACGTTCAACGGTTCATCGACACGATACTTGAGCTTTGCTGAATGTCACGATAAGGGGCTGTCGCGATTTCGCGAAGAACGAAAAAGCACGACGAAATAAGAGATTAAAAACGCGAAAAATCCGTAGTTTTCATCATTAATTAGGTGAAAATCCTGCGGATTTTTCCATTTTT
>JAFXNX010000241.1 GCA_017529175.1 Clostridia bacterium | reverse complement strand
CGAAAGCTCGCCGATGGGAGATACGACTGCCGCCGTACCGCAGCCCCATGCTTCTTCAAGCGTTCCGTTTGCCATAGCCGCTTCAAGTTCTTCAAGGCTGAGAAGACGTTCGTTTACCGTATAGCCCTCGCTCTTGAGAACTTCGATGCAGGATTTTCTCGTGATACCGGGAAGGATTGAGCCGGTCAGTTTGGGAGTAACGATCTCGCCCGCGATCTTGAACATAACGTTCATCGCGCCGACTTCCTCGATATACTTTCTCTCAACGCCGTCGAGCCACAAAACCTGCGAATAACCCTTCTTTTCAGCGCGCTCACCGGCTCTGTTTGACGCCGCGTAGTTACCGCCGCACTTTGCGTAACCGGTACCGCCGCGAACGGCTCTTACGTCCTCGTCTTCGATCATTATCTTGACGGGGTTGATGCCTTCCTTGTAGTAACTGCCGGAGGGAGACGCGATTATGATATACGTTGCGTGATGGACCGTATGTACTCCGAGAGATTCGTCGTTACCGAACATAAACGGACGAAGATAGAGAGAAGTTCCTTCAGCGCTCGGCGTCCAGTCCTGCTCGCATTTTACGAATTCCTTGAGTATCTCGAACGCCATATCCTCGGGGATCTGAGGGAGGCAGAGACGCTCTGCGGAATTGTTCATACGGCGGATATTCTCGATCGGTCTGAAAAGCTGTACTTTTCCGTCTGCGCGTCTGTATGCTTTAAGACCTTCGAATATTTCGGAACCGTAGTGGAGAACGGTTGCCGCGGGATGGATCGAAAGGTTCTCAAAAGGTACGATCCTCATATCGTGCCAGCCCGCCTCGGGCGTGTAATCCATCATAAACATATGGTCTGTGAATATGTGTCCGAAGCCGAGCGACGAAGGATCGGGCTTTTCTTTGGGACATGCAGTCTTAACAAATTTGATATCCATTTTTGTTTCTCCTTTTATGATGTTTATTCGTAATCAGCGCCGATCTGCATAGCTTTTTTGTTTACTTCAAGCATATCGGCGTGTTTTGCTGAGATAACTTTTCCGAGCGCGGCATATACGCTCTCGTCGTCGAAATCGTCGAGAACTTTCAGGATCTTGCCCATAAGTATCATGTTTGCAAGTGTGGGAGTCTTGTTGTCGCTCGCAAGTTTCGTCGCGGGCACGTAATATGTCGTGACGTCGTCGCGTTCTACTTTGCGTTCGATAAGTGTGGAATCCGCGAAGATGATACCTCCGGGTACGACGCTTGACTCGAATCTGTCGAGCGACGGAAGGTTCATTGCAACGAGAATGTCGGGCTTTGAGACGATGGGAGAACCTACCGGTTCGTCGCTGATAATTACGCTGCAGCTTGCGGTGCCGCCTCTCATTTCGGGGCCGTAAGAGGGAAGCCAGCTGACGTTTTTGCCCGCGTTCAGACCTTTATATGCAAGGAGTTTCCCTGCGAAAAGTATGCCCTGACCGCCGAAGCCGGAGAGAAGAAACTGTTTCGTACTCATATTATTTCGCCTCCTTTTCGGCTGATCTGTCCTTGTAGACTCCGAGAGGATAATACGGGATCATCTTCTCGTCGATCCACTTGAGCGCCGCTGACGGCGTCATGCCCCAGTTCGTCGGGCAGGATGAAATGACTTCAACAAGAGAGAAGCCTTTTCCATCGATCTGATTCTGGAACGCTTTTTTGATCGCTTTTTTAGCAGCTCTTACGTTCTTCGCGTTGTTTACGGTAACACGTTCGAGATATTCCGGCCCTTCAAGCTCGGAGAGCATCTCGCAAACCTTGATCGGATATCCGCAGAGTTTTGGATCGCGTCCGTACGGTGACGTCTGCGTCACCTGTCCGGGAAGAGAGGTGGGAGCCATCTGACCGCCGGTCATACCGTAGATCGCATTGTTGATGAATATAACGGTTATGTTTTCGTTTCTCGCCGCCGCGTGAACTGTTTCAGCCATACCGATGGAAGCGAGGTCGCCGTCACCCTGATAAGTGAAAACGATGTGATTTTCGGGGTCTGCGCGCTTTACGCCGGTCGCGACAGCCGGAGCTCTTCCGTGAGCCGCTTCGATCATATCGCAAGCGAAATAGTCGTATGCCATAACGGAGCATCCGACCGGAGCGATACCGATCGTGCGTCCTTCGATACCGAGCTCGTCGATAGCTTCCGCGACGAGTCTGTGGATAATGCCGTGCGTACAGCCCGGACAATAGTGGAGCGGTACGTCGAGCAGAGCGTGAGGTTTATCAAATACTACCATCAGTCGTTACCTCCGTTTGCAGTTTTTTTGATAGCGTCAAGAACTTCGTCCGGCGAGGGGATCATACCGCCCGCTCTGTTGCAGAGTGTGACGGGAACACGGCACTCGGATGCGAGTCTTACGTCTTCTATCATCTGTCCCATCGAAAGCTCGACGGAAATGAACGCTTTAGCGTGCTCTGCCGCCTTTTTGAACGGCGCTTTCGGGAACGGCCAAAGTGTTATGGGTCTTATCATCCCGGCTTTTATACCGAGTCGTCTTGCTTCGTTTACAGCGTTTCTTGAAACACGGGACGCGATACCGAACGCCGCGATGACGATGTCGGCGTCGTCCGTCATGTATTCCTCGTATCTTGCTTCGTTCTCTTCGATAACGGCGTATTTTTCGTATCTTGCGAAGTTGCCGCGTTCAAGTTCATCCGGCTTGAGATAGAGGGAGTTGATTATGTTATGTTCTCTTGCCGTTTTTGTGCCTGTCGTCGCCCAGGGCTTCTCAGGAGCTGCTTCAACTTCGAAATCGAGCGATACCGGCTCCATCATCTGTCCCATTGTGCCGTCGGCAAGGATCATGGACGTCATTCTGTATTTATCGGCAAGCTCAAATCCTTTGACTGTGAGTTCCGCCATTTCCTGAACGGAAGCGGGCGCGAGAACGATCATGTGATAGTCTCCGTGTCCGCCGCCGCGTGTTGCCTGGAAATAGTCAGACTGGCTCGGCTGAATGCCTCCGAGTCCGGGACCGCCGCGCTGTACGTTGACGACGAGCGCCGGCAGATCGGCTCCGGCAAGATATGAAAGTCCTTCGCCTTTAAGGGATATTCCGGGGCTGGACGAAGACGTCATTACGCGAAGACCGCATGACGCGACTCCGTATACCATATTGATCGCGGCGATCTCGCTTTCCGCCTGAAGGAACGTTCCGCCGATCTTCGGCATGACCTTCGCCATATAAGCCGCAACTTCTGTCTGAGGGGTGATCGGGTAACCGAAATAATGACGGCATCCCGCGTGGATAGCGGCTTCCGCGATCGCTTCATTACCCTTCATAAGTACTTTATCAGCCATGAATATCTCCTACCTTTCCACCTTGATTATACAGTCGGGACACATAAGCGCGCAGGTCGCGCATCCGACGCACGCGCTCTCATCCGTGAGCTCTGCGGGGTGGTGTCCTTTTTTGTTGATTTTTTCTTCCGCAAGACGCAAGAGGTGTTTCGGGCACGCCTCGACACACAGTCCGCATCCTTTGCAGAAGTCCGTCTTGAAAGTCAGTTTTGCCATAACTTCATCGCCTTTCTGTATTATTCAAATATTTTATTCTGAAGGATAAGAGGGAAGAGTTCCCCGGGGACGTTTACGATACCTTTTGAAACTGCGGCTTCAGCGCAGGTCAGCTTTACGGGAAGACCCGTGAGGAACGATATTTTCTCAGCATACTCGACAGAGCGCTCAACGTCTTGCGGCGTTGTTTCCGCGCCGAGATTCGAATTGTTGACGATCCCGGTGAACTTAATCCCGCAGGCGTCTTCGATCTCGCGCATCACGACGATCGTTGATTCCGCGTCTCTCGTCAATGGTCTGTACATATTGACGATCATCAGCATATCGTAATCGCCCTCTTCTTTTATCGCAGGAGCGATCCTTCCGAGAACGTACGCGCCGCGGTCGTCACCTCCGATATCGAGAATAAATCTTGTATCCCTCTCGTCGGTTATCGAGTAGATATCCTGCGGGAGAGCGGGGATGTCGAGGTTCGAGTTTGCGTATTCAGAGCAAATGAACCTTATCCCGCGGGAGGTGAATTCGTCCTCGCTGTCTTTGGTCCTGAAATACGGGTTTACGATATCGAGGTCGGCAATGGCGCACTTGTCGTATTTACTCTTGAGATTGAACGCCATGTTGACCGCGATATTCGTTTTACCGGTACCGTAATGCCCGCATAGTATAGTTAACCGTTTATAATCCATATCAAAGTTTGTTTCTTTGGATCTTTCCGCTGACCGTCTTGGGAAGTGAATCCTTGAATACTACGATCCTCGGATACTTGTACGGCGCGGTATGATTCTTTACGTAGTCCTGTATTTCTTTTTTTAATTCTTCCGTCGGCTCCGTGCCTTTAGTAAGAACGATGCTCGCTTTTACCACCTGACCGCGGATCTCGTCGGGAGCCGCGGATACGCCGCATTCGAGAACGTAGGGAAGTTCCATAATAACGCTTTCGATCTCAAACGGACCTATTCTGTAACCGGACGACTTGATGACGTCGTCCGCGCGTCCCACATAGAAGAAGAAGCCGTCTTCATCGCGCCACGCAAGATCGCCCGTATGGTAGAAGCCGCCGCGGCGAACTTCCTTCGTCTTTTATTCGTCTCTGTAGTATTCGGTGCAAAGTCCGCACGGGTTTCCTCCTGAGAGGTCGATGCATATCTCGCCCACGTCGCCGTCGGCAACGTCGTGACCGTCCGCGTCAAGAAGATGTACGTCGTATATCGGCGCGGGTTTGCCCATCGAGCCGATCTTGTGAGGCGCGCCGCGCATATTGCCGATTATCATCGTGCTTTCGGACTGACCGAATCCTTCGAGTATCTGAAGTCCGGTCGTCTTTTCAAACTGTCTGTATACTTCGGGATTGAGCGCTTCTCCGGCAGTCGTCATATGTTTGACTGACGAAAAATCGTACTTTGAAATGTCTTCTTTTATCAGCATCCTGAGCATCGTCGGAGGAGCGCAGAACGTTGTGATCTGGTATTTTGCAAACATCGGAAGTATGTCTGACGCGTGGAATCTGTCGAAGTCGTATACGAATATCGCGGATTCCGCGAGCCACTGTCCGTAGAGCTTGCCCCACATGGATTTTGCCCAGCCGGTATCGGAGATCGTGAAGTGGAGCCCGTCCGGGTCGGTGCAGTGCCAGTACTTTGCGGTATGGAAGTGACCGAGCGGGTACTTGTAATTGTGAAGCGCGATCTTCGGATATCCGGAAGTGCCGGATGTGAAGAACATAAGCATCGGATCGTCTCCGCAAGGGGAGTCTTCGCTTCTCTTGAAGTGAGCGCTGTAAAGAGTGTATTCCTCGTCAAAGTCGCGCCATCCTTCGCGTTTGCCGCCGACGATCATTTTTACTTTGAGATCGGGCGACGTCTCAGATGCGATGTCGACCTGATGAGCCGTGTCGCCGTCCGCCGTGCAGATGATCGCTTTAACGCTCGCTTTATTGAATCTGTACTCGAAGTCGTGAGATTGAAGCTGATTCGTCGCGGGGATCGCGATAGCTCCGAGCTTGTTGAGTCCCATTATTGCAAACCAGAACTGGTAGTGACGTTTGAGAACGAGCATTACCGTGTCGCCCTTTTGTATACCGAGCGATTTGAAGTAGTTTGCGCATTGATTTGACGCTCTCTTTATGTCTCTGAAAGTGAAACGGCGTTCTGTTTTGTCGTTCGAAATATGAAGCATAGCGAGCTTTTCCGGATGCTTATCCGCAAGAACGTCGCATACGTCGAAAGCAAAATTGAACTTTTCGGTGTTCTTGAATTTTATCGAGGTGGGTGTTCCGTTCTCATTGAACGTGACGTCGACGTACTTTTTGTAAACTCTCTCGCCGTCGCGCGAATCAGTCGCGGACGCGTGAGGAGACGTGACGATCTTCGTCGGCTGGAGCTCCGGTATCGGCTCTCCGGTCGGGTTAAGGACTATCGCATAGAAGTCGCAGTCTCCGCCTTCAACGGCGATCATTCCGTGAGGAGTCGACGAGTCGTAATAAATACTGTCGCCCGCGTGAAGGACTTCGCTGTGTTCGCCGACCTGTACTTTAAGCGCGCCGTTTATGACGATATCGCACTCCTGGCCTTTGTGAGTTGTGAGTTCGATTACGGCGTTTTCCTTATAATCGGCGTGTACCTGAAGCGGTTCCGCGATCCTGTTTCTGAACGCCGACGCAAGACTGTAGTAAATCATGCCGTGCGCTTTTTCGATCTTCTGACCCGCGCCGCTGCGCGTTACCGTATAAGACGCAAGACGGGGGCTCGAGCCTTCGATAATGTCCGTAACGTCAACGTTGAAAGCGAGCGCGCATCTGTAGATAAAAGCAAAGTTGAGGTCTGAACGTCCCTCTTCGCACGATATGTATTCCTCGACGCTGACGTCGGTCTTCTTTGCCATCTCCGCCGGCGTGAATCCTTCTATCTCGCGAAGCGTCCGTATTCGTCCCGCCATCTCGCGTATTTTATAATCAAGTTCCGTGATCTGCTGCATTTGAACACCCTTTCGAACAAGTTGAAATGATTAAAGTTTGTTTCTGATGATCTTTCCGCTGATAGTCTTCGGTAGCTCGTCGCGGAATACAACTATCCTGGGATATTTGTAAGGCGCCGTGTGAGTTTTTACGTAGTTCTGTATCTCTTTTTTCAGTTCTTCCGTCGGTTCCGTGCCTTTGGTGAGAACGATACTCGCTTTTACTACCTGTCCGCGAATCTCGTCGGGGGCGGCGGATACGCCGCATTCGAGAACGTAGGGAAGCTCCATTATAACATTTTCGATTTCAAACGGTCCTATTCTGTAACCGGAGGACTTGATGACGTCGTCGGCGCGGCCTATGTACCAGTAATAACCGTCCTCATCGCGCCATGCCTCGTCTCCGGTGTGGTAATATCCGTCGTGCCATACCTCTGCGGTCTTTTCGGGATCGTTGTAATATCCTTTGAAGAGTCCGCAGGGGGGATTGTTGATGTCCGCTCTGATACAGATCTCGCCCGTTTCGCCTATACCGCAAGTGCGTCCGTCACGGTCGAGTATCGTGAGATCATAAGACGATACCGGTTTGCCCATTGATCCGACCTTCTGCTTGTCGCCGAGGAGATTTGCTATAGTCAGAGTCGTTTCTGTCTGACCGAAGCCTTCTCTGATCGAAAGCCCCGTCGCTTTTTCAAACTGATAGAATACCTCGGGGTTAAGAGCTTCTCCGGCGGTCGTCGCGTGCTTGATAGATGAAAGATCGTACTGCGAGAGGTCGTCTTTTATGAGCATTCTGTACATTGTAGGCGGCGCGCAGAATGTTGTGATATTGTACTTCTTGAACATCGGAAGTATATCCTGCGCTTTGAATCTGTCAAAGTCGTAAACGAACACCGCGCCCTCGCACATCCACTGTCCGTAGAGCTTGCCCCAGAGCGCCTTGCCCCAGCCGGTCTCGGAGATCGTGAAGTGAAGTCCGTCGCTCTGTACATAGTGCCAGTATTTAGCCGTCGCGTAGTGTCCGAGCGCGTATTTGTAGCTGTGGCTTGCGATTTTTGGGTAACCGGACGTTCCCGACGTGAAGAACATCACCATCGTGTCGTTTCCGCACGGTGAATCGTCCTGTCTCTTGAAATGCGTGCTGTAAAGTTCGTACTCTTCGTTGAAGTTGTGCCAACCCTCTTTTGTTCCGTTGACAATTATCTTCGTTTTCAGAGTTGGGCAGTTCTTTTCGGCTTCTTCAACGTAGTCTGCAGTATTGCCGTCCGCGGTACAAACGATCGCGGAAACGCCGGCTGTATTGAATCTGTATTCTATATCGTGAGTTAAGAGCTGATTTGTCGCGGGTATCGCGACAGCTCCGAGCTTGTGGAGAGCTATCATCGAGAACCAGAACTGATAGTGCCTTTTCAATATCAGCATTACCTTATCGCCGCGTTTTATACCGAGCGATTTAAAGTAGTTCGCGCATTGATTGGACGCGCGCTTGATATCTCTGAACGAAAATCTTCTTTCCGTAAAGTCATTTGATACGTGGAGCATCGCAAGCTTGTCCGGATATTTATCCGCGATAGCGTCTACTGTGTCGAACGCGAAATTGAATCTGTCGGTGTTTTTGAAATTGAACTTCGTCGGAACTCCGTTTTCATCTTCGTCGCATTCGATAAATTCTTTTACGAGAAGGTCCTCTGACGCGCGTGCGTTTATAACCGTCTTGTGTATCGGGATATCGTTTTCTTTGTCATGCTCTCCGGGGAGAACCACGGCGCAGAATACGCAGTCTCCGCCGTCTACGGCTATCATTCCGTGCGGTGTTGAGGAGTCGTAATAAATACTGTCTCCTTCGCCGAGAACGGTGATATGTTCGCCGACCTGTACTTTGAGTTTTCCGCTTATGACAAGGTCGAACTCCTGACCGCTGTGAGTCGTCGTGTGGATCGGTCTTGACTGAAGATCTTCGGAGTACTCGTATTTTACCCAGTACGGCTCTGCGATCTTGTTTCTGAAAAGGGGAGCGAGGTTGCTGATTTCAATACCGTCCTCGCGCGCTGTGAGCTGACCTTTTCCGCGCCTCGTTACTGTATAAGATGAAAGCTTTGCGCTGTGACCTTCGAGAAGATCGGTCAGTTCTATTCCGAACACGCCCGCGCATTTATATATAAAAGTGAACGGGAGATCGACCGCGCCTGACTCGTAGTCAAGATACTGTTCAAGCGACAGCTCTGTTTTCTTTGCGGTCTCCTCTGCGCTCATTCCGAGGATCTCGCGCATTTCTTTTATACGCGATGCAACCTCGGACAGTTGATTCTGTGATGCGGTTTTATTAGTATCCATAAAGATTCCTTTACTCAGCTTATGCCGTTTCGGTACTGTTGGCTTTCTGGAGTCCCAACAGTTCAATTGCTTCCTCTCGCATCTTGTACTTGAGTATCTTTCCGGCTACGTTCATCGGGAAAGAGTCGACAAATCTAATATAGCGAGGCACTTTGTGTTTTGCCATGTGTGTGAGTACGTATTCTTTTATCTCATCTTCGGTCATGGTCTCGCCTTTTTTGAGGATTATGCACGCCATGATCTCCTCGCCGTACTGTTCGTCCGGCACGCCGATGACCTGTACGTCGCTGACTTTCGGATGAGTGTAGATGAATTCTTCTATTTCTTTCGGATAGATATTCTCGCCACCGCGAATTATCATATCCTTAAGTCTTCCCGTTATCTTGTAATTGCCCTCGGGAGTTTTGCAGGCGAGGTCTCCGGTGTGGAGCCATCCGTCCTCGTCGATCGCCGCCGCGGTCTCCTTCGGCATTTTGTAATAACCCTTCATAATGTTGTATCCGCGGGCTACGAACTCTCCCGTTACGTTGCAGGGAAGGTCCTCTCCCGTTTCAGGGTCGACGATCTTGCATTCGATCTCGGGCATCGCGGAACCGACCGTGGTGACTCTGACTTCGATCGGGTCGTCGGTCGAGCTCATAGTACATCCGGGAGACGCTTCTGTCTGACCGTAAACTATAACGATCTCGCTCATGTGCATTTTATCAACGACTTCCTGCATTATCTTAATCGGACAGGGAGACCCCGCCATAATGCCCGTTCTCATATATGAGAAGTCGGTCTTCGGGAAATCCGCGTGTTCGAGCATCGAGATAAACATCGTCGGTACTCCGTGGAATGCGGTGATATGTTCGTTGTTTACGCACGAGAGCGCGGCTTTTGCGGAAAAATAGGGAAGAGGTAGAAGCGTTGAGCCGTGGGTCATAGAAGACGTCATGGCGAGTACCATTCCGAAACAATGGAACATAGGCACCTGTATCATCATTCTGTCCGCGGTCGACAGATCCATTCTGTCCCCGATACATTTTCCGTTGTTGACGATATTGTAGTGAGTCAGCATAACGCCCTTCGGGAATCCGGTCGTGCCGGACGTATACTGCATATTGCAGACGTCGTTCGGGGAGACCTGAGACGCGATGCGGTAAATCTTTTCTTTTGATACCATCGGCGCTCTCTTCATCGCGGCTTCCCACGTAAGACATCCTTTTTGTTCGTATCCCACGGTGATAATGTTGCGAAGGAAGGGAAGACGCTTTGCGTGAAGCGGCTCGTCGGGCTGTTTTGTGTCGAGTTCGGGACAAAGCTCGCTCATGATCTCATCATAGTGAGAGTCACGCGACCCCTTTTCCATTACGATCGTATGAGTGTCCGACTGTCTGAACAGATATTCCGCCTCGTGTATCTTGTAGTTGGTGTTTACAGTTACGAGTACCGCGCCGAGCTTTACTGTCGCCCAGAAGGTAATATACCACTGGGGAACGTTAGACGCCCAGATAGCAACGTGACTGCCGGGTTTTACGCCGAGAGATACAAGGACTCTTGCAAACTCGTCAACGTCGTCGCGAAACTCTGTGTAAGTTCTCGTATAATCGAGCGTCGTGTATTTAAACGCAAGCTGATCGGGGAAGTTTTTTACAGCCGCGTCAAGCACTTCGGAAAAAGTCTTTTCGATCAGCACTTCCTTTTTCCATATGAAAGAACCGGTGCCGGCTCTGTTGCTGTAGAGGTTGTTCTTCTTCCAGGGGGTATCGTCGTAAGAGGAAAGATATGCGGTGAACTGCGGGAGAATTATATTTGCGTCCGCAAGCTCGCTGACCCATTCGGGGTCCCATTCGAGAGATATGTAATTCTCATAATTGATGGAGCGGAGAGAATTGAGAAGGTCTTTTACCGG
>JAFXNX010000019.1 GCA_017529175.1 Clostridia bacterium | reverse complement strand
CAGCGTCTCCATTCCGCCGTAAAAATCTTTCATCGCGGAAATGCTTGAGCAAAGAGTCATCGTGTTCGCGTGACGCATCATGATCCTGACCGGACCTTTGAAGTTTGTGTAGTTGCTCTCTTTGATCACCTTATAAAGATACTGACGGCGCCTCAGCGTCGGCTTAAGCGTCCTGTATACAACGTAATTGTCGCTTATGTTGAAATGATTGCAGGTGACGATTGCGCCGCCTTTTACCGCTGCGGCGTTCTCAAGACCGTGTACCTCTTTAATGATAAGTTTATTATGTCTTATCATATTCTCGAAAAACGCCTTTCCGAGACAGTTTGCAAACGAGGTCTTGATCTTGCTCGAAAGTTTTTTGTTCGTATAGTCGACCTCGCCCGGCTTTATGGGTATCGCGGGATCGTCCTCTTCGACGTCCTCGTTGAAACGTCCCTCTTTCTCATATTCCGCGATACGCGCGACGACGCGAAATCTCTTTTCACGGTCAGGCATGGCATACCTCGCCGTCGAACCAGAGCTTTTTGAACGTCCTGTCGCTCTTCTTTATTTCTTCAATACCTTTCACGATTTGCGCGAAAGAATCTCTGTCTCTTTGCCTGTCGTCATCGGAATAGTTTTTCAAGCTGTCCTCGAGGTAGCCGTAGAATTCGCTGTATTTCGCGTATTCCCAGAAATACTCTCCGTTTATCGTGTCGGCGTAGTGCCAGGGTTTGTTAGAGAGAGCGTAGTGACAAAGATTCAGCTCTCCTTCCGGCGCTTCGGGGAAACTGTGTTTGTTCCACCCCGTCGGCAGATACTTGACTCTGTCGTGGCAGATGACGTTGAGATATTCCTGATCGGGAGCAAGACTGTCGAAGTTGTATGTGGAAAGCATATCGAGGAATCTTTCCTGCACCCCGTATTCTCTGAACTCTTTAAGATTCATTACCATAACGCCGGAGTTGAAATAGGTATAGTAGGGGATACCGATGATATTTTCGACATATTCCGTGAACATGGGGCTTCTGCCCGTGTTCTGCTCGTAAGCCGCGCCGACAAGATATCCCGTGACGTCCGTATCGTACAGTTCTGCGATATCGTTTAAAAGGATCACGTCGCAATCGAGATATATCGCTTTGTCGTATTGCGGAAAAGACGTTTCAATGAAAAACCTGAAATACGCGGCGACGCTGAAATAGAACATATCGGGGAGTTTATCCTTTACCGGCTCGAGCATTTCCTTGACGTCATAAAACTCAACGGAAACGTTGCTCTTCGCGTGCTTCTTCAGAACAGCCTGACTCTCTTCCGAAATGTCCGTCTTCAAAACGGTGATCTTATAAAAATTATTATCCGACGCGTGTGAAACGAGAGAAATTATCGCCACGTCAAGATAAGGCACGTATCTGTCGTTGCACGCAAAAAAGATAGGTATGATTCTTTCCATTTTTTAAAGTCTCCTGTTGCATCGTTTTTGGAACGAGCATATTCTACAACCGGGTCGCGCGAGTGTAAAGATAATCTTGATTTATCCCGTTCTCTGATATCAAGAGCGAGGTAAACCGGGGCGAGAGAGGACTCTACCGGAGCGGGAATTTGCCGTAAACACTTGAATTTTGACTTATTATGTAGTATAATGTCGGCATGGAAAACGTAAAGAAAATAGTATCACAAAATTTGATAAAACTTCGCAAAGAAAGCGATATGACTCAGGCGGAACTTGCAAAACGGATCAATTATTCCGATAAAGCGATATCGAGATGGGAGACCGGAGAGGTCGTACCGGACCTTGAGACGATCTACGCGCTCAGCGAAGTGTTCGGTGTTCCGGTCTCGGCTATAACCGAAAAACAGTCCGAAGAAGTAAAAGAGGCGCCGCAGTCCGTGCCTTTGAGCCAAAGAATACTGTCGCAGATATTTCTCACGTGCGAGATATGGTTCATCCTCTGTTTTGTATTCGTATATCTTAAAATATCAAGACAGACGAATCTGTGGCAGATCTTCATATGGGGCGTGCCGGCGACCGCGCTTATGCTCTGGTTTTTCAACC
Organism: Clostridia bacterium; assembly: GCA_017529175.1. The sequence continues at coordinate 7,992 of JAFXNX010000019.1, read as the reverse complement.
GCAAAGAGCAGGAAAACGTTCTTAACTTCATTTTGGCGACAGTTTTCATATGGTCCCTCATCACGTGCGTTTACCTTCATTTGATAGAGTCAAATCCCTGGTATATGTATTTCATCGGTCTGCCTTTGCAGGGACTGCTTATTGTCAGATACATATTCAACTACAAGCAGAATCTGAAAAAGATCCGTATTCCAGTCCATCTAAGCGGCAGAGAGACCGAAGACGAATAATCAATTTAAAGCGCCTCCGAGGCGGAGCGAAACGTTCCGCTGCGGAGGCGCTGTATCGTTTAACGTGTTATGACAATTTCCAGCTTACCGCCTGCTTTCTGCCCGTGATGAAATTTCTGTAGATCCCTTCCTGTTCAACGAGTTCATCGTGTTTGCCTTCCTGTACGATCTTTCCTTTATCGATAACGATGATACGGTCCGCGTTACGGACGGTCTTCAGTCGGTGAGCGATCATGATTATGGTCTTTTGTTTCGTGAGGTTTTCGATCGCTTCGGTCAGTTCTTTTTCGTTCTCCGGGTCAACGTTTGCAGTCGCCTCGTCGAGAATTATGATCGGCGCGTCCTTCATGATGGCGCGTGCGATCGAGATGCGCTGCTTCTCGCCGCCCGAAAGACTTGCGCCGCCTTCGCAGATAACGGTATCATACCCGTCGGGAAGGGACATGATGAAATCATGGCAGGCGGCTTTTTTCGCTGCATCAATGACCTCGTCCATAGATGCTTCAGGTCTTCCGAAGCGGATGTTGTTCGCGACCGTGTCTTCAAACAGATATACCCTTTGGAAAACAAAGCTGAAATTCTCCATCAGCGAATCGAAGCTGTAATCCTTTACGTTCCTTCCGCCGAGAGTGACCTCGCCCTCCTGGACGTCCCAGAATCTCGCAATAAGGGAGGTTATCGTCGTTTTCCCTCCGCCCGAAGGTCCGACGATCGCCGTAGTAGTCTTTTCTTTTATGTCAAGCGTGATGCCGTCGATTATCCTGCGGTTCTCATAAGCGAATACGACGTTCTCAAGATGAATGTCTCTGTTTGCGGGGGTCATATCTTCACCGTCGATATCCATTTGCTCTATATCGAGTATCTCGTTTGCAAGATCGACTCCTTTTCCGATGATCTTAAGAAGCGCGGTATAGGTCCCGGCGGCGTCAAGCGATTTAAACACCATAAAGGAGCACAGAAGCATGACGATAGTATATACAAGTTCCATCGAACCGTTCAGGCAAAAACAGATCGACGCTCCTGATATTGCGACTCCTATCAGTTTCACTATAAGGTTCTGAACTCCCACCGCAGGTATTGCCGTGATCTCTGCGCGTATATCCGCGCGTTTCTTTCTTTCAATAGCGTTCTGTACCCTTGACCGGTTCTGACCTATGATATTGTAATTTCTGATCTCCGCTATCCCCTGTATATACTCGAGGATCACGCCGACCATATCTCTGTCGGACGAGAGCTTTTCATCCGCCACTTTTGCGACGCTTTTGTTCGTCCATCTGTTGACGAGCAAAAATACGCCGATGCCGCCGTTCGCAAGAAGCCTTATCGCACGGCTCACGCTCGGGCGCGTCACGCTCAGGTATTCAGCAACGTCGAGTGAACGCACCCTTCCCTTTCTCTTCTGCAATATCAGGATCGCTTCAAGATAATCTTCGCCGGATCTGTGCAGATCCATGTTGAGCCATCCCCTTTCCGTTTTGAGAGTCAGCCGGGCAGCAAGTCATTTGCGCTGTTCGGCCATCACCGAGACAAGCGTATACCCTGTATCCGCTATCGCGCGTGACAGCGCTTCTTCTTCAAAGGCGCTCGCACATAAGAAAGATGCTTCTCCCGTCTTTCTTGACGCCTTGACTTTCTTTGCATCCGGAACGGCGCGCCTTATCACATCACAGATATGCGCCTCGCACATCCCGCACATCATACCGCTTATCTTTAATGTTATCTTATACATTGCGCCACCTCATTCCGCGTTCTTCAGCGCTTCGACCATATCGATCTTCTTGTTCTTTTTCGCTACCATCCAGCCGACGAAAAGCGATACGCCGAACGTCAGCAGGATAGAAACAGAGTACGTCATCGGACCGAGCATCAGCTTCATTTCGTACTCTCCCGCGAGCGCCGAGAGCATCCAGCAGAGCGTTCCAAGTCCCGCGGGAAGACCGAGGACAACTCCTGTAACGGTCAGCCAGACGTTTTGTGAAATGAGCAGTCTGCCGATCTTCCGGCTTCTGAATCCGAGCACTTTTAATGTCGCAAGCTCGCGCGAGCGCTCGACGTAGCTCATGACGCCGAGATTGTAGAGCACCACGATACCGAGTATGACCGCGGCTATGACGAGAATGAATACCATACCGTCCATTATATCTACGAAACTTGCAAAGCTGTCCATAAGCTGTCGCTTATCCTGCTTGCCCGAGATCAGGTCGGATGAGGATATTTCGTCGGAGCTCTTATCCGTATAGACAGCTGAAACGCTGTATTTTATTCCGAGCTCATTTGCAAGCTTATCGGTCATCGTGACGCTCTCCGTCATGATGGAACGGTTGTATCCGATCACTTTTGCTTTGTATGTCTCAGTCCCACCATAGGGTGAGAACTCTATCTCCTCTCCGATCTTCGCCTTATCCGCGAGACGCAGACAGAGATATACGCCGTCGTCCCTTAGATCGATCGGCTCGTTGTCCACGTCGATGACGTCAATCCTGCCGCCCTCGTTGTGGACGATATCAAGCGTTACCGTCTCGCCGTCGAAACTGATCCCGGAATAGCTCTCCCAGTCGCCGTCAAGATCGGCTATCAGTTGCTTCGCCGTCTCGAGGTCGGTGTTCTCTACAACGTTGACCTTCGTCGTGTAATGTGAGACTCCGTTGTCGAGCAGATCGAGAAATCCCGCCATCGTGTCGCGCATACCGAGTCCGCCCACGAGCAGGACCATACAGCCGATGATTCCGACGAGCGTCATCGCGAAGCGGCTCTTGTGGCGCATCAGGTCGCGCACGTTCCACTTTGTCGCGAAGTTCATTTTTCCGAAGAACAGTAATTTTTCAAGAAAGGATTTTTTCATGTTCTTCGGTGTATACGGGCGAAGCGCGTCCGCCGCAGTTCCGCGAAGCTGCGCGCGAACTGACAGAAAACTGATCAGCGCGAGGAGCATGATCGCACCCGCGATGACGGGCCAGCAGAACGAAGGAGTCGCCGCAGACCAGTCGGGCATATCGAAGTAGGTGCCCATCATTCCGTTCTCGCTCATTACCGCCTTGCAGACGAAATATCCGAGAACTCCGCCGAGCGCCGAGCCGACGAGCCCGATCATGAGTCCGTACGTCGAATAATGAAACAGGATCGTTCTGTTTTTGAAGCCGAGCGCTTTAAGGACTCCGATCTGCGTTTTTTCTTTAGTGGCGATACGGTGCATCGTCGTCACCATCGTCAGTATCGCGATCGCAAGGAACAGCACGGGAAGGATCGAACCCATCGCGCGTCCTTCGTCCGCCTCACCCATCGCTTCTTTATACACTGTGTGATCTTCCTTCGGCACGACCATCAGCGTTCTGCCGAGCTTTTCTTTTACTGCGTCTTCAAGTTCCGCTTTCTTCATGTCGGAGCGCAGATTGATCTGAGAAAACACCTTGTCGAGCGCTTCGTCGGGCAGTTCGATCCCTTCGGGAAGTTCCGCCTTATCCGTCAGGATGTCGTTAAGTTTTGCGGGAGAAATATACGCGTAACCGAAAGTCGTGAAATCGGGCATGACCTGATTGCTGTCAGCAAGACAGATCATGTGCTCACCCGCTTTGATGAGCCCTGAAACCTTGCAGTCTGTTTCCGTACCCTGAAATTCAAGGGTGAGAGTGTCACCGATCCCGATATCATTGAGTTTTGCGAATTTGTCGGACAGCCAGATACCGTCTCCGTTTTCGTCGTATCCTACGCCGTCTGTCAGCGTGAACGTCGAGACGGTATAGTTTTCCGAAACGTCTACGGCGAGCGCCTTCTTGCCGTCGCACTTTATATCAAGATTGACCGTCAGGTATCTTGTCGCCGCGTCGACGCCGTCGATCGAGGCGATCGCATCAAGATCGTCCTTTGTGAATCCCGTCTCTGAATACAGACGGAAATCCGCGTATTTCGTATCCTCAAAGAAATTTGAAACGTCGACCTCGATAGTCTTCCATTCCATGTTGAAGCCGAGAAAGACTCCGATCCCGAGGGTCATCATAATTACCATTGAAATAAACTGCGCTTTGTAACTCCACGCGGTGCGAAACAGTTTACGAAGAAGTATCACCACTCCACCTCGTCAGCGGAAAGCGGATTCTCCTGCACCTCTTGCGAGCGGATCTTTCCGTTCTTGACGCGGATCACGACGTCCGCCATTTTTGCGATATTCTGATTGTGCGTGACGATGACTATCGTCTTGCCGTAGTTTTTCGCCATATCGAGCAGCAGCTTCAGCACCATGACTCCGGTCTCCGAGTCGAGCGCGCCCGTCGGCTCGTCGCAAAGAAGTATCTTCGGATTCTTGCAGAGCGCGCGAGCGATCGAGATGCGCTGCTGTTCGCCGCCGGACAGCTCCGACGGGAAGTTGTCAAGGTGATCGAGAAGTCCGACCTTGCCGATCATATCTTTTGCGCCGAGCGCATCTTTTGATATTTCCGATACGAGCTTGACGTTTTCATAAACGGTCAGCGTCGGGATCAGATTGTAAAACTGGAACACGAAGCCGACGGTCGACGCGCGGTAATCGGCGAGCTCGTTGTCAGTAAGTTTCGATATATCTTTGCCGCAGACTGTGATCGTACCCTCGTTCGGGCTGTCGAGTCCTCCGAGCAGATTGAGCAGAGTACTTTTACCCGCTCCGGACGGTCCGAGTATAACGACGAACTTGCCTTCGTCGAGCGTAAAGCTCACGCGGTCGAGCGCGCGAAGCTCGTGATCTCCGCTCGTATAGATCCTTGAAACGTTTTCAAATCGTACTAAAGACATTATTATACCTCCGAACAGATCGAGACCGACGGTTTCTCGTCAAGATCAACTTGACGTTATTATCCGAGCGCCACATCGAGCGCCATCATCAAAGTAAAGCCGAGAGCGAACAATACGACTCCGATATTGGAATGTTCGCCCGCCGACATTTCCGGGATCAGCTCCTCGACCACGACGTATATTATCGCTCCCGCCGCGAACGAGAGTAAATACGGCATAGCGGGAACGAACATACCCGCGAAAAGAACGGTAAGGATCGCGCCGAGAGGTTCCACCGCTCCGGACAGCGCGCCGAGCACGAACGCTCTTCCCTTCGTTTTGCCCTCCGCGTGGAGCGGCATCGAAATGATCGCGCCTTCGGGAAAATTCTGTATCGCGATACCGAGCGAGAGCGCGAGAGCGCCGCCCGCCGTGATCTCCGCGGAGCCGGATACAAGTCCCGCAAACACGACTCCTACCGCCATTCCCTCGGGAATGTTGTGAAGCGTTACGGCGAGCACCATCATAGTGGTCTTCTTCGCGCGGCTCTTCACGCCCTCCGCCTGTTCGGCGTTCATATGCAGGTGCGGTATGATCTTATCGAGTGTCAGCAAAAACAGGATACCGAGCCAGAATCCGATGAAGGCGGGCAGAAACGCCCATCCTCCGAGAGACGCGCACTGATCCATCGCGGGGATCAGCAAGCTCCATATCGACGCCGCGACCATCACGCCGCCGGCAAATCCGGTCAGCGCGCGCTGCACCGTTCTGCCGAGTTCCTTTTTCATAAAGAAGACGCACGCCGAACCGAGAGCCGTACCAATGAACGGGATCGCGATCCCTTCAACTGTTTTAAGCCACATTTTTCACTCCCGTTTCACAAATCCGGGAACAAGCGTATAACACTACCGTTTCGGCGCTTGTTCCCGGATACAGGTCATAGATTATTTCTTCTTTTCAACGCAGGAGCATCCCATGCCGCACGTTGCGCAGTTGCCCGTGCAGCCGCCGGAGCCCCGTTTTTTATCTCTTACGAGTACGAACACCGCAAACCCGGCAATAAGCAATACCGAGAGCGCAGCTATTATAGTGACGGCATTCTGTGCGATCCATGCAAACATGATGAAACACTCCCTTCGTCTTATACTTTTACTTTTTGCGTAAGTTTTGTCGCTTCGCGATATTTCTTGAAGAACAACATATAGATCATAAATCCGAGCAGCGCCGCCGCGGCGATAAGACTTATCACGTTCACGACTGCTCCAGCTCCGCTTGAAAGATTTCCGGTGAAGAGGTTGCCGAACTGGTTTATCATAAGCGCGATCACATAAGCGAATCCGCACTCGTAGAGGATCGCGAACCATGTCCAGCTTCTGCTGTTCATCTCACGTTTGATAGCACCGATAGCCGCGAAACACGGAGCGCAGAGCAGGTTGAATACGAGGAACGAGAAGCCCGCGATCTTCGTTGCGAAAGACGCCGCGATGCCTGCCCAGTCGCCGTAGAGAATGCCCATCGTTCCGACGATGTTCTCTTTTGCGACAAGTCCGGTGACGGACGCGACAGCCGCTTTCCAGCTGCCCCAGCCGAGAGGCGCGAAGAGCCACGAGATGCCCTTGCCGATATATGCGAGTATCGAATACTCCATCTCTTCCTCAGCGAGCATACGGAACGATCCGTCGACCCATCCGAAGAAAGACGTGAACCAGACGACGATAGTTGAAAGCAGGATGATCGTTCCCGCTTTTTTGATGAACGACCAGCCGCGCTCCCACATGGAACGGAGCACATTTCCGACTGTCGGGAGGTGATATGCGGGAAGCTCCATAACGAACGGAGCAGGGTCTCCCGAGAAACGCTTCGTCTTCTTGAGCATAACGCCCGAGACGATTATCGCCGCCATACCTATAAAGTACGCGGAAACGGATACCCAAGCCGAGCCGCCGAAGAGCGCTCCGGCCACCATTGCGATGAAAGGAAGCTTTGCGCCGCACGGAATGAACGTCGTCGTCATGATAGTCATACGGCGGTCGCGCTCATTTTCAATAGTTCTCGACGCCATGATGCCGGGGATACCGCATCCGGTACCGACGAGCATCGGGATAAAGGATTTACCGGAAAGACCGAAGCGTCTGAAAATACGGTCGAGCACGAAGGCGATACGCGCCATATATCCGCACGCCTCGAGGAACGCGAGCATCAGGAAGAGCACGAGCATCTGAGGCACGAATCCGAGCACCGCGCCGACTCCGGCAACGATACCGTCCTGAATCAGCCCGTAGAGCCATTCGGGAACGACGCTCTCGCCGTTCTCGTCAAGAAGCGCCTTGTCAAGAAGCGCCGGTATACTCGGCACCCAAACTCCCTCGTCAGCGGGATCCGGTTCTTCAAATCCGTTTTCCCCGAAGTATGCGACGGCCTCCTTAAACGTCATTCCGTTTGTTTCCTCTTCATCGGCGTCGTCCGGCACTTTGTCAAAATAAACGGTGACTTCCGATACCTCAAGAGTTTCGTCGTCCTCGACCTCAGTCGTCGCATACTCTTCGTCGGACGTGAACGCTTTTATTTCGGAAAGCGTCTTTTCGGCGTCGAATTCTTCGTCTTCAGGATCGAACTCAAAGCCGTACGCGGCGAGAGCGTTTGAAGCGGCCGCATAATTGTCGGCTTTTTCCTCCGAAGCCGCGCTGCCTATACCGAAAAGATGGTATCCGCTGTCTCCGAAGAGTCCGTCGTTTGCCCAGTCCGTGGCGGCTGTTCCGACGGTCACCATGGATATGTAATAGACAAGGAACATAATAGCGGCGAAGATCGGAAGTCCGAGCCATCTGTTCGTTACGATCTTATCGATCTTATCGCTCTTTGTCAGTTTTCTGATCTGTTTCTTTTTATAACAACCTTTGATGACTTCCGCAATATAAATATATCTTTCGTTCGTGATGATGCTCTCGGCGTCGTCGTCAAGCTCGCTCTCCGTCGCTTTTATGTCTTCTTCGATATGAGCGAGAACGTCCGGAGCGATATT
>JAFXNX010000240.1 GCA_017529175.1 Clostridia bacterium | reverse complement strand
TCTTTGCCCCGTGAGGCGTATTGGGCAGGGGTCCGGGGGAATCGTTAGATTTTTGGGGTTCCCAGCTACGTCGAGGGGCAAAAACGGCGATAGAAAAAGCGAATAAATGGAAAAATCCGTAGGATTTTCACCTAATTAAAGATGAAAACTACGGATTTTGGTGAGTTTTGGCTTATTTCTTGTCGTCGCTTTTTCGATCTGCGCTAAGTGCGACAGCCCCGAGATCTGTTTTATTATTCTGAACTATAATGCAGGATATCAGCCGGCGATCAGCGATTTGAGAGCGCTGATGTCCATCAATCCGATTGCTCCGTCGCCGTCGATATCGGTATTTGCGAAAACTATTTCCGAAATAGACGCAATACCCGCAATATACTCTTTGATTTTCGCTATATCCTTAAGAGTGACGACACCGTCCCCGTCGACGTCTCCCGTGATAACGGAGCCCGTCATCGGAACGACCGTATCGTCTTCCGTGATTTCGAATTCGCCGTTTTCGTCCGAATAGTATTTACCGCAGGCGGAACAACGCCAGTATTCGACGTTGCCGCACTCGGACGCGGTAGCGGCCTTCGCTTCGAAGTGTACGAGATTATGTCCCTTCGCCGGGATATCAATGATCGGATTCGGAACTTCCGTGGTCTGAATTTCGACGTTTGCATAATATAGTGTGGACATATCGATTATGAGTTTCAAGATCGAAAACGGCAGCTCGATTTTTTCCGATATGACGTCGCCTATAGTATTTAGCGCGGAGTTAAGTTCTTCCGTAGTGACGCTTTCGGCGGTAAAGCCCTCCTCGATATCCTCTGTGAGGTATCTTGCGAGGATCGCAACCACGTTTGTCAGATACTGCGCACTGAAATCGGTAGACGCGGGGTCGTCCCCGGGATCGACCGGTGTGATCCCCGGATTGGAGGGCGTTATCCCCGAGCCGGGATTTGTCGTGCCTGTACCGGTACTTCCGGGAAATACGACTTGTCCGTCGACAACAGCGACACTTGTCTTTATTGCACCTTCCGTGTCTTCCAGAATAGTTAGGTAATCCGCATGGGACGTAACGCTGATACTCGACGGAATGACGTCGCATCGTGCGCAGATATAATAGGATAAATGACCTTCTTCCGTGCAAGTCGCCGCTTTTGCGCCGGCGCTGACAAAATCGTGACCGAGCGGATCTACATCTCTCGTTTCCGTCTCATCGCATCTCGAGCAGTATCTCGTTTCAACTCCCGACGACGTGCAGCCGGGCTCCGTCGTAAGTGTCCACTCTCCGAAGTCGTGCCCGACGGGCGCGAGAGTCTGTACTTTCACGTCGGTATACGTTGCTCCGTCATATACGACCGTCGCCGTGTAAGTCTTACTGCCTTCCTCTGTGCATCCGGCAGACACGACGGTAGGTTCGCCGACGCTTGCGGTGATCTCTTTTGTAAAGCCGCCTTCACCTGCGGTGAACAGCGCTGTCGCGGAAGCGAAGCCGTCCCAGCTCCAGGAGGTCAGCGTATATACCTGAGACGCCGAATTATACGTTGCGGTGTAGGTCTTATTTCCTTTGACCGATGAAACGGACGGAGACCATCCGGCAAAGGTGTAGGTATAGTCCTTGTCGGGAGCTTTGTTCGGCGTCGCTCCGTTGTAGGTCGGAGTTGTGCCGTACGGAACGTCGTTGTCCGTTTCGAGCGTCGTTCCGTCATAGTTCTTCCAGGTCACGGTGTATTTGTTTATCTCGTTCACCGCGTTTATCACGACGTCTGAGTCGTTTGACGGCATGGTGAGACTGTTGCCTGAGAGCGAACCGGAGCTTGCGCTGTAGCCACTGAAGGTATAGCCCGTGGGCGTCGTGTGACCGAGAGAGAGCGAGACGGTCTGATTGCTTCCCGCGTACAAAGTGTTTTTGTACTTTATGCCCGTGGAGTAAGCGCGGATGCAGCTGACGCTGTAATTCGTATAGGGGCCGTCGTAACCGACCGTAACGTTATTTCCTGCGCCAACGGTGTTCCCCCAGTTCCACTGGTTACCGGAATCGGTACCGAATCTGTAGAGGTAATAGCTGTTCGTCGCGTCGATCTTGTTGCGCGCGAACATTGCGCTGCCCTCGTCACTTATCGTCACACTCGACGGATCGAAAATACTGTCATAGATCGCTGCGGTAGAGCTTCTGTAGCCGATGAAGCCGCCGCAGTTCGTTGTGTTTTCTCCGAGCAGTTCGCCGTCAAACACGCATCCTCTTACAGTAAGATTACCGTTCTTGGCGCTCAGCCCTATAATTCCTCCGTGCGTTCCGTCGCCGACGGTAGACGAATGGATGCTGACGCTCGAACGGCAGTTCTCGACAGTTACCGTTTCCCATTCTCCGCCTATGATACCGCCGGCATACTTGCCCGAAGTATAAATATCTCCCGCCACGTGCAGATCTTTGATCGTGGCATTCTTGACGTATGAAAACGGAGCCGTGTAATCCCCGGCGATCGGTGAATTGTTTGAACCGTAGTTTACCGTTATCTTATATTGTCCGCCGTCAAATACGCCCTGGAAATCGTGACCGCTCTTTCCGGCCATAATATTTGTGCTGATATTTTTCGTCAGCTTGAAGTACTTTCCCGCGGTCAGGTCGGTTTCACAATATGCGGCGAACAGCTCCCAGTCTGCGGCGCTGTCGATCTTGTAAGGATCGGTACTCGTACCGCTGCCGGTAAGGACGCCCTTGTCGGTATCATATGCGGCGGTGACTGTGCGGTCTTGATTTCCGCTTGTGATATCGGTATATCCGTCGCCCGTCCATCCGGAGAACGCATAGATGCGTCCGTTTTTGTAAATGTAGCCCGGTACCTCCGGAGGCGTCGCGCTGTTTCCGTAGTCAACAGTTTCCGTTTTGAGTGTCGCGCCGTTTTGATCCTTGAACGTGACGTTATAGTCGAACGTCTTGACGGTTACGACTTTGTGCTCATAATAATCTCTTGTTTTCTTCTCTTTATATATTATCAGGAACTTATAATCGTTTTTGGCGTTCGCCGCCGGAGTTAGAGTAACTGTATTATTATTGTTTGAAAAACTGACGCCGGTGTGTGAAAAGAAGTTTCCTCCGACGTAGGAATCGCTGACGTACTCTCTCACCTCAACTTGTTCCAGCGCCTGCACCGGCCATTCCGAGCCGAGATTGTCGTAGATAAGTCCGTGCGAAAAATCATAGGAAGCGCTGCTGCCGTCTGTAGGTACGTCGATCGTGGACGGACCTTTTACCGGCAGGATCCCTTCTATGTACGGAGGCGAAGTCCAGTCGGTTGTATATTCAGTAAAATTCGATCCGACGTTCAGGGCTGTCCAGCCGGCGAATTCGGGCGCCTCTCCGACTTTGAACGAGATGGAGTCGGAGTTGTGCATACCGCCTACGGGAGCGGTACGCTGACCGAGCTTACCTTCCCAATAAGTGTATTCGGTCGAGCTGTAGCCGTCAACGGGATTCAAAGGGGTGACCGTGATCTTTGTGATGTACCATTCCGTAGGGTTGAAAGCTTTACCGTAGGTACAATAGTACAGTTTGTTGGGACAAGTGTTGCTGGCGAAAGCCCACGTGTGATCGCCGCTCTCATCCGCCGCTTTCTCACGTTTATGGCTTTCATCACCGCTCGCAAAAGCTTCTTCTAAAGACTCCGGATCTGTTCTTAAGGTATCGCACGTGACGGTAAAATAGATATCCTCGTGGTCGTTTGCGCTGACCACGTTCCAATATACTCTGATTATATATTTGTAATAGTCGCCGATATTGATGCCGGGGGTGATGCCGGGAAACGGCGTCTCTGCCGCCGCCGGCGTAGGAAGTACGGTCGCGAACATCGGAACGATCATCACGACCGCAAGCAGGAATGAGATGAGTTTTTTGTGTTTCATGGCAACAGATCCTTTCAATATATAGTTATATTTATCATTTGTTATTTTCGGTCATACGGGAGTATATTCGCGTATCAGCATCCGTTTGAGCATCGTAAGTTCCTGCTCCGGATCGGTCCCGACGTCATACACGAGCCCGACCGCGTAACGGGTGACGGCGGCGAGCATCAGATGAAGGGTCGCCGAGAACATTTCTTTTTCCGAAACGTCCGTACGAAGAGTTTTGTCCTTCAGCGCCATTTTATATATCACGCCGAAGCGCGACGCCAACGTGTCGACCGTTTCCGTGTACGTGCGCGTCGACTCTTTCGGAAGGTTCGCTCCGCTCACGTACACGTTGAAAAACTGGTTGAAGCGAAGGATGTCCTTGCGGTTTCTGTACAAGTCGAGAAACGCTTCAAGATATAATTCGAAGATCTGACGCGCCGTGAAAGAGTCGCTGTCGATATGCGCGACCTGCGATATATGCTTTCCCCATACCCAGCTTCCGACGGCAAGCACCAGATCGCTCTTGTTTGAAAAATACCGGTAGACTGTCGCGACGCCGATGCCGGCGACGTCGGCTATCTCGTTCATTTTTACGGAGTCGATCGCTTTCTCCGTGAAGACTCGAAACGCGCTTTCGATTATTTTTTGCCGCACCGCGTTGTTTTTCAGCGCGGACAGCTCTGTATTCGTTCCCATAGTCAGTTCCTTTCGTTTGATAGAGAATCTATCCTTTGCGATAGACAGTCTATCACAAACGATAGCCGGTGTCAATGCCGTGAGAAATATATTAACAATACTGTTACATTTTGCGCAATATGATTGGTTCTCAAACTCCACGAGAGGGGAGTATAAGGGGCTGTCGCAGTAAGATGCGTGATGCGCCGTTCTTTGCCCCGTGAGGCGTATTGGGCAGGGGTCCGGGGGAATCGTTAGATTTTTGGGGTTCCCAGTTACGTCGAGGGGCAAAAACGGCGATAGAAAAACACATAAAATGGAAAAATCCGTAGGATTTTCACCTGCTTAAGATGAAAACTACGGATTTTTTGTTTGTTTTACTCTTTATTTCTTGACCGTGTTTTTCGTTCTGCGCTTACTGCGACAGCCCCTTTTAATTTCTATGAATAGTACACCGCTCCATGGCAGAAAAAGCTTAAAGAACGTCAGAGATCTATAACTCAATAATTCTAAATAACGAAACATTAATAGCGGTTCTTTCAACGCCATAAGGCTTTATGCGGTTTATAATCAGAATAGCAAAAAACTGTTTCATTACAAGAATGAAGAGTAAAAACGCCGGGTGCTTTTGCCAATCTGTTGCAAAGCCTTTCCGAAGCCTCGCAGACCAGCGGTGCTTCTCGTTGCTTAATACTTAATATATATGTAAAAATCGCGGGCGCCGCCGCCGTCGGAAATATACAGACCGTATCCGGCGGATGAGCCTGCTAAAAGACGTATTTCCGAGCTTATTTCGAACAGAAAGGTCTTTACGCTGCCGGTTCCGAAATCGTAGATAATAATGTACATTCTGAGTCACTCATTTTTTTCTTTTCGCCAGTTCTTCTTTTATGGCATTAAACCTGTTCCTTCCCATATCGGCTTTGAAAGCGCATATTATTGAAATAACGAATATTGCTATCGGAAGAACACAGAAAATGATTCTGACCGCATCCCGTGCAGT
>JAFXNX010000239.1 GCA_017529175.1 Clostridia bacterium | reverse complement strand
GGCTTTAATTTCGTTCAAGTCGGGATTCAAACTGATGATGTCGTTAAGAAATCGACAAAGTATTTTAGGCTCAAGAATTAAAGCCCCGTTATCGGCAAGAGTGATAATGGCGCGTGGGTCGGCTAAAGTTCTACCGGTAAAAGATAATCGTCAAAGCAAAAGCCGTCGTAAGGACGTTTTGCGGCAAGGATCACCATGCAGTCAGCGCCGCCCGGGATAACGTCCGAGGGGTCTATCCCCGACACGCATATGTATTCATAGTTTTCAAGGGACTTTGTCCTGTCAGACGGTGACGGCGCAACGTCGCAACCGTATACGGTGTGTCCCTCGCCGCAGGCGGCAATGGAGAGTTCCGTTCCGATAAATCCTGCGGCGCCGGTAATTATCAGTTTCATCTTGTGACTCCGGTCGTTCGATTCTTCATCGTTTATTTGAAAAGCGCGTCTATCCGCTTTGTGATCCTTTCGATCTCATCGTCCGATACGTAGTTCTTTTCGAGCTTTTTTTTGACGTATATGACGTCGTCGAGCAGATACCTGAACTTCGAGCCTTTGAATCTGTCCTTTTCGCTGATCGAATTCATTATCTTCGATGCCGCGATCCTGCGCTTGATGAAGTTCTTGATACGCTCCTTGTTGAATATGCCTTTGAACGGGTTTGACAGTTCTTCTTTCAAAAGATACGCGTCGTCGTTCAGCATCTCTTCGATCACGTCGCATACGAGTTCATAGCTGTATTTTTCGGGATCGATATAGTAGTACTCTGCGAGTACGTCTTTTGAGATCGCAAAGTTCTGCGTATCTTTTCTGAAGTCTTCCCTGAAAGCGTCGTAATCCTTTATGATATCGGCGCCGTCGTAAGTGCCCATATCGTTCTGATAAGGAATATCGACCGGGCGGAGCACAGAGCACCCTTTTCCCGCCGCAAAGACTTCTGCGACCGATGTGCTCATCCAGGTATAGATCTTGTCCGATGCGAGGATCCATTGCTTGATCGATTCTTCGCTGATAACGAAGAATCTGGGGTTTTTGTTTGCAAGGTCACTTAGCAGCGCGCTGTCCTTTTCTTCCGGATGAGGTCTGTAAACGATAACGTCGTCGGGGAATTCTTCAAGGATCCTCTCAAACCAGTCGAGCAGTTCGGCCTGCGTTTTCTTTGCAATATCGACAAGCGTCAGTATAGCGTTCATTCCCTCGTTGGTCGCGCTGTTCATAATTACGTGAGAATGCATCGTGACGAACGTCAGAGATGAAATGAAAAGATTTATTCGCTTTCCCTTCGGCAGTCCGTATCGCGCCGCGAGCGTTTCTTTATCGTCGAAATAGGATCTAAGTTCTCCGCGAAGATAGTCGAGCGTTATGTGTCCCGTCATTTTGACGTGATCTTTCGGAACGCCCCACTCTTTTGTCATTCTCTTATACGGACGTGCGCCCCATGCGATATGTACCGCGTCGCGTCCCCATTCTTTTATGGAGCCGAGAGGGTCCGGATCGTTTTCCTGCTGGTTGTTATAGACCTGCTCCCAGCGCATATTCAGTATTTTTTTCGTCGACAGAAGATGTGACGCGGTGTAGAATCTTGCGCGGGGACGGTAGTACGCGGGTATGACTATCAGCTTCGCATCTACCGGGTCCGGAGTTTCAAAGAAAGTTGAATACTGCATACGTACCCCGACCGTGTGACCGCGCCGTTCGAGCTCCCGCTTTATGAGACAAAGATTTTCTATCTCGCGGTTTTTCGTCTCATACGTCAGCAAAACGTCGTATTTTTCCATCATCTGTCTCCCAAACCGTAGAAAGAGCTGATGATACCGCAGACGTATTCGACGTCATCACGCGTGAGTCCGTAATACATCGGAAGCCGTATCAGGCGCTCGCTCTCTTTGGTCGTATATCTGTCCTCGCCGTGGAATCTTCCGAATCGCCTTCCGGCGGGAGAGGAGTGAAGCGGAACGTAGTGAAAGACCGCAAGCACGCCGGCTTCCTTCAAGCGCGAAATAAGGGCTGTACGCTCTTCGATATCGGCGGCTTTGATATAGAACATATGAGCGTTGTGTTCGCACCTTGCGGGGACCGTGGGAAGAGTTATCTTTCCGCGCTCGGCAAGGGGGGAGAGAAGCTTGAAATACGTATTCCACGAGTCAAGTCTTGCGTCGTTGATCTTATCCGCCGCAAGAAGTTGCGGATAAAGATACGCGGCGTTCAGCTCGCTCGGAAGGAATGAAGAACCGGTGTCGACCCAGGTATACTTGTCGATCTGTCCTCGCAGAAATCTGCTTCTGTTCGTACCTTTTTCGCGGATTATCTCCGCGCGTTCGATATATTCCTCATCGTTCACGAGAAGGCACCCGCCTTCCCCCATACTGTAGTTCTTTGTTTCGTGAAAGCTGTAGCACCCGAAATCTCCGAGCGTCCCGAGATGTCTTCCTTTGTACTTTGCCATAACGCCTTGTGCCGCGTCTTCGACGACCATGAGTCCGTGGCGTCCTGCGATATCGAGGATCTTATCCATTTCGCACGCAACGCCTGCGTAATGGACCGGAACGATTACTTTCGTTTTTTCGGTGATCGCGTCTTCTATCAGATCTTCGTCGATGTTCATCGTATCCGGGCGGATATCGACAAAAACGATCTTTGCTCCTTTGAGTGCGAACGCGTTTGCGGTGGATGAGAACGTATAGGACGGCATTATCACCTCGTCGCCTTCGCAGACGCCCGCAAGCATTGCCGCGGCTTCAAGCGCGTCGGTCCCCGACGTTGTGAGAAGGGCTTTGCGGCATCCTGTCATCTTTTCTATTTCACTGTGGCATTTCTTTGAAAATTCGCCGTCTCCGCTGATCTTTCGGTTACTTATCGCTTTTTCGACCGCCTCGGCGCACCCGTCGGTGACGGGAGGTATATTGAATGGTATCATAAACACTTCCGCTATTGTCAATTTAAAGTTAATCTATATTAGTATATAATAAATAAGGGCTTTTGTCAACATCACGCTAATTGAGCTTAAATGTTGCTTTTTTATATAAAATGTGATAAAATAAAATAATAAAACATAAGGAGTCGATCTATGAAAGGTATTATTCTTGCCGGCGGATCCGGAACGAGACTTTATCCCATGACTCTCGTTACATCGAAACAGCTTCTTCCGATATATGATAAACCGATGATATACTATCCTCTGACTACGCTTATGATGGCGGGGATCAGGGATATCCTTATCATCTCGACTCCGCAGGACCTTCCCAATTTCGAGCGACTTCTCGGAGACGGGTCGGATATAGGTATAAGTCTTTCTTATAAAGTTCAGCCGTCACCGGACGGACTTGCGCAAGCGTTTATCATCGGTGAAGAATTTATCGGAAACGAGCCGTGCGCGATGATACTCGGCGACAACATTTTTTACGGAAGCGGATTTATAAGAAACCTTCGTTCCTCTGTTGAAAACAGTGAAAAGGGGATCGCGACGATCTTCGGATATTACGTAAACGATCCGTGGAGATTCGGTATCGTTGAGTTCGACGAGAGCGGCAAGGTGCTCTCCGTCGAGGAAAAACCGAAAAATCCGAAATCGAATTATTGCATCACGGGACTGTATTTCTACGACAATACGGTCGTTGAAAAAGCGAAGAGGGTAAAACCTTCCGCAAGGGGAGAGCTTGAGATCACGGATCTCAACAGAATGTATCTTGATGAAGGAAAGCTCGCGGTAAAACTTCTCGGCAGAGGATACGCGTGGCTTGACACCGGAACTGTCGACAGTCTGACCGAAGCGTCTCAGTTCGTAAAGACGATCGAGACAAGGCAGGGAATAAAGATCGCAGTTCCCGAAGAGGTAGCGCTGAGAAACGGATGGATCGGGAAAGACAGCGTTCTCAAAGCGGCAAGAAAGCTCGGAAAGTCCGAGTACGGTAAGTATCTCAAGGACGTTGCGGAAGGAAAAATCAAATTCTGAAGGAGCAGATAATGAAAATACTCGTCACCGGCGGCGCCGGTTTTATCGGAAGTAATTTTGTTTATTACGTACTCGAAAAGCATCCGGAGGACAGCGTTGTCGTTCTCGATAAGCTGACCTACGCGGGAAACCTTCACACGCTCGAGGGAGCGATGAAAAACGACAAATTTAAATTTGTGAAGGGCGACATCACGGACAGGGAAGCGGTTTACACGCTCTTTGAGAAAGAATGTTTTGACACCGTCGTCAATTTTGCCGCCGAGAGCCACGTCGACCGTTCGATACTTGAGCCGGAAGTGTTTCTCAAGACAAATGTCCTCGGTACTCAAGTCCTGCTCGATGCGTCGCTCAAATACGGTGTTAAAAGATATCATCAGGTCTCGACTGACGAGGTTTACGGAGATCTTCCGCTCGACAGACCGGACTTGTTCTTCGAGGAGACGACTCCCATACATACGTCGAGTCCTTATTCCGCTAGCAAAGCGTCAGCGGACCTGCTCGTTCAGGCATATCACAGAACGTACGCAGCTCCCGTCACGATCTCAAGGTGTTCTAACAATTACGGACCGTATCATTTTCCGGAAAAACTGATTCCGCTCATGATAATAAACGCGCTTCACGATAAAGCGCTTCCGGTCTACGGACAAGGGCTCAACGTACGCGACTGGCTTTACGTCGAAGACCATTGTTCGGCGATAGATCTGATAATCAGAAACGGAAAGGTCGGAGAGGTATACAACGTCGGCGGTCACAACGAGATGAGAAATATCGACGTCGTCAAGCTGATCCTTAAAGAACTCGGAAAAGACGAGAGTCTTATAACTTACGTTGCTGACAGAAAAGGACACGACCTCAGATACGCGATAAACCCCGATAAAATAAGACGTGAGCTCGGATGGTATCCCGAAACAAAGTTTTCGGACGGCATCAAGCTGACGGTGGCGTGGTACCTTGAAAACCGCGACTGGTGGGAGAGGATCATCAGCGGCGAATACGTCGAGTATTACGAAAAAATGTATTCGGGAAGATGAGTGGCGTGCGACGGCACTTTGCGCCCTCGGAGGTATTTAATGGTCTCAAACGCTGTTTCGAGTGATAGAAAATCAAAGATCGTAATTGTTCTGTTCGTTGCTATGATGTCGCTTGTCTTCGGATGGCAGCTCATCATGTCGTTTTACGGAATTGATTTTTCTGACTCGAGCTATTATATTGCAAATTATAAATTATTCTTTGATTCATTTTCGGATCTGAGCTCGGGCACGTATTTAACAAAACTCTTCGGAGCGCTGCTCTATAAACTCATCCCGTCTCACGAGTATTTTGCATTTCAGATATTCGGAGCTTTGTCGTACGACTTAGCGGTCTTTTCCGTATGGTGGCTGTTCAAAAAGAGGCTTCCGAAGCTCTTGCTTCCCGTATGTCTGTTTGTAGGAACGCTGACTCTTTCAACGATGCCGACTGGCGTCTCATACAATTCTTTCAGCGTATTGCTCCTCGTTCCGTCCGCGCTGTTTCTCGTGTCGGGACTGATGAAAGAAAAGGGTGCGAAGTTTTTGATCCTGTCAGGTGCTTTGATCGGATTCAGCTTTTTCTTCAGGATTCCGAACGTCGTGTTTGCCGGTCTGTTTGTGGTTATTATATGGTACGATATCTTCTGCACCGGCAATTTTAAAAAAACGTGGCGTGACCTTTTGTACTTTGCAGCGGGAGGCGTCGCCGGCGCGGCGCTCGGCGGGATCATAATGAAGATCTCATCCGGCACAGGAGTTGTCTCAGGATCGGTCAGCGCGGTCGTAAGCGACGCGACCGGCGCGGGAGGTCACAGCTTATCAAATATTTTCCGCAAGATTTTAAACAATTTCTCAGCGGGATTTGCCGAGCTTGCGTCGGAATATCTTCTGTGGCTCATACTGATCGCGGCGGCGGCTGTCATACTCCTTCGCTATACCGGCATCAAACGCGGAGCGGTCTGCGCCGTCTCCGTTGCCGCGGCGGCGATAGTTACCGTGATCGCGCAAAAGGATCCTCTGTTTGAGAGGAAGTATTTGAGCTGGTTCAACGTATTCTGTATTTTTCTTTTCATTCTCGATATCTATTTCGTATTCTATTTCAGACGAAAAGATACGTTTTTGAGCGTTACGTCGCTCGTCAGTCTTTGCTTCGGCGTCGCGATATGTATCGGTACGACCAACGGTCTTTGCCAGAATTCGCTTATCTCATATTTGCATATCGCGTCTGTCGTCTGCAGCATATATAATTATATCAAAATGAGAAAAAGATGTGAGAACCGGATCATAAAATATATTCTTCCCGTTCTGTCCGTTGTCATGACGACTGTCATATTTGCCGGGACGGCATGGGTGTTCGGCAACAGATCCTTTGTCAAGAAGTACCGCGATTTCGAGTATTATACTCTCGATACATACACCGCCGCGCCCGCTTATTACGGCGTCAAGACCATAGAAGATAAAGCCGCGTCTCTCGACACAGCTTATTATTTCTTCCGCGACGGAGCGTATTCGGACAGAAAGTTCATCGTTCTCGGCGATTTTCCCGCCTTCTATGTTGCGACCGACAGCAAGCCGTATTTTGCGACGACCTGGGTCGATCTGTGGACTGATTCAAAATTCAAAAACAGTCTTAATGAGATAGAAGATCCCGAGGATTATCCGGTGATAGTCATAAATAAGAGTTATTACAACTACGTCAAGAATTACAAATACAAAGACACAAAAAAGATGGTTGCCGCAAAGGAATTTGCAGGCAAGCACGGCTATACGAGGGCGTGGAGCAGTGATTATATGGAGATATACGTACCGCAAAATTGACTTCGCCGGTCTGACACAACGTTTAATTCAAAATGAAGATCAAGGGGGAAAGATCATGAAAAAGATCATAGGAAAGAAGGCTCTCTGCTCAATACTCGCAGTATTGATGCTCGCGGCGTTCATACCGTACGGCGCGTCAACTGTGTCGGCGTCCGGCGCCGTTATCGAAGTTACGAGTGAAGCGGAACTCATAGCGGCACTTAATAATGACTCTCCGGTCGAGGCGATAAATATAAAGGGAGAGTTCACGGTGAACGAAGAATGCACCATAGAATATGACGCCGCGCATCTTGAGAACTATCACGATACTATCGTTACGATCGACAAATCTGCAACGATCACAGTCGGAAACGGCGGCGTGCTCGGCAGCTTCTGGCCTTCATATGAGGGCGATTGGGAAACTCCTCCGGTGCCCAACGGTAAAGTTATCAACAACGGTACCTTAATAGTTGAAGAGGGAGGCGCCCTCGACGCCGATTTCGATACGAACAACGGTATCATCACAGTGAAGGACGGCGGCAACGCTGTCTGCTGCAATACAAACAACGGCACGGTAGAGGTGCAAAGCGGCGCCTTTTACGCAACTTCGCAGGGTACAAACGCCGTAAACAACGGCGTCCTCAAGATACATCAAGGCGCTGTAATGCAGTCACAGATGGGTAGCAATATCGTCAATACGGAAAGCGGTATAATACAGCTTGACGGCGACTTTATGTGCGGATGTCTCGGCTTTGACGGCGGTAAAATAATGTTTGAAAACTCCGGCACCGTGACCGGAGGCGGCAAAGTCTATTTGTACGAGGCCGCGCCCGACTTCGCTCCGGTATCCGATATGGACCGTATGATCGAACAAATGATGGCAGCACTCGGACAGGAGACGAGGTTCGACAACTGGGAGGATATCGGAATTTACAAGCAGTATATCGTATCAAGCTACGAAGAGATTGCTACGCGAATTACGGGCGAGCGAATCGTTGCGGGCGAGACGGTAAACGGCGATATGGACGTTGTCTTCTATATCGTTAGCGATATTACGATCCCCGAGGGCGAGTCGCTGGAAACGATGGCGCTGATCGGTATCTCCGACTGGGCGACTGTAACCGTAGGCGGCGGCGCGACTCTTGAAGCGGGTATTGAGAGCCGCGGTACGATAAACGTGCTGTCCGGCGGTAATCTCTTTACCACAATGGGCGGAAATATCGTTAACCATAATACGATAAACGTTGCCGAAGGGGCGACCTTAAAAAGCCAGATGGGCGGATGCGTCATCAACGATGAAGGCGCAAAGCTGACGCTCGACGGAACGTTTTACTGCGGTTGTATCTCTTATGGCGGCAACGATAACTGCTGGTTCGAAAACCGCGGCGAAGTTGACGGAAAGGGTACTGTGATCCTTTACGAAGCAGCTCCCGAATTAATGCCGCTTGCTGATCCTGCCTCTCTTGCCGTACGTGTTAACGAACAGTTGTCAAACGGCGGCGCTCAAATTGAATTGCTTGTCAAAACAACAGGCGACGCTGACGCCGACGGCACTGTCGACCTTAAGGATATTTTGCAAATAAAGAAGTTTATCTCTCTTCTTGTGGATACCGACGGTCTGTCGCTTCTGAACGCCGATGCAAACACAGACGGGTACGTCAATATGAAAGACGTCCTTATGGTGATGAGAGTGATTGCGGAGTAAACTGAAAAGCGAATTTTAGCACTTCATACCGACAACTCTGAAAACCGAGTATAATTCAAAAACACCTCTTTTGTCCACCGGACAAAAGAGGTGTTTTTATAGCTCTGTCGGAATAATTATGGCTTGCGCTCCGATGCGCAGTTATTGTCCAAAAACTTCCGGTCGGAATTATTCAAAGCTTCCGTACGTCTTGACGGCTTCGTCAATGGTGACGTCACCTTTTCCGACGTAGTAAGATGCGAGTCTTGTTTGAACAGTCAGCGGATCCGTAATGCCGACAACTTCCGGGGATATGATGCGTTCGGACGGCATCTGCCCGAAGGGAGCGTAAACCGAGTCAAAGGAGAGGTCCTTTGTCGGCGTTACCAAACGCTTAACGGAAGCCATATTGTTGAGCTCGTCGTTTGTGATCAGAAAACGCACAAACTCGTTCGTCATATCAAGATTGTCGCAGTTCTTGTTAACGGAGAACTCAACTGAAGGACTGTCGATAAAGTAGCCGCCCTCGTCTGTCAGCGCGATCGGTGAAAACGTATATTTGAAAGGAGAGGCGGTGAACGCTTCGGACTGGCTCTCACGTTTCTTTGTCCCGGATACGGTATCTCCGGTGCAGATCATCATCGGTACGTCCCCTTCAAAGAAGCGCAGGATTACCTTAGTATAGTTGTCTTCGATCTTTTCGCATTCGTCGAGGTCAACACATCCGTTCTCGATCAGCTCCACGACCTTCTCAAGCGCCGGACGCATATATTCTCCCGCCGCGCTGTCAAGGTTATTCGCAAGCTCGAGAGCTTCCGGATTTTCCGCAAGCGTAGCAGCAAAGAGAGGATAAGCGATCGTGTTCATTAAACAACCCGACGAGTCGTGGCTGTATCCCATCATAGGGCTGGCGTAACCCTTGTCGCTGAACGCTTTGCATACGTCAAGCAACTCACTCCATGTGGCGGGGACGCTAAGACCTTCCTTTTCAAAGAGATCGTTGTTGACCAGCATTCCGTAAGTCCTTGAGAAGACCGGAACCATCAGCACGTGTCCTTGCGAATCGCGGTTGATAAGACCCGGGCGGATGCAGTCAAGATCAAGCGACAGAGATTTGTCGGAAAGATCCTCTGCAAGGGCAAATACCTGATCGTATTTTTCGTTCCCGATCATCCAGGAGTAGGAGAAGAAAATGTTGGGTTTGTCATTTCCTTTCAGCGCCGTGCCCAGAGTGTTATTGTAGTCGTCCAG
>JAFXNX010000238.1 GCA_017529175.1 Clostridia bacterium | reverse complement strand
GTCCGGGCGTGCTTTCGCTCACCGCTATCATATACGAGAGTTTTTCGTCTCCTATCCATCCGTATGACAATACGACCTCGCGGATAAGGGGGATCGCGCTGTAGGCGCCTCCGAACGAAAAACATCCGATCTTAAGAAAACCTGCCAAAAGTTCAAGAAGGATCATCTCTTTGCCCCCTTGTCTTTACGGCGTTTTATGAAGAATACCGCAAGGGAGAGCGCCGCCGCCGCGAGCATGAGAACGATAGTTGAAAAATGAAGGGCGAATATATTGATCGCCATAACGACAGCGAAAGCGCAAACGAGGATAATGATTGGCAAAGGCTCTTTTTTCATCTTCTTTATCATTTTGAACGCCGCGTCGGCGATGAGAACGCCGACCGCGATCTTGATCCCGCGAAACGCGCTTGCGACCCATTTTATCTCAAGAAAACGGTCGAAAAACAGCGAGATCAAAAGGATTATGACAAACGACGGAAGGACGACGCCGAGAGTCGACGCCACCGCGCCGAAAAGTCCCCGTTTCTTCAGTCCTACGTACGTCGCGCAGTTGATGGCGATGGGACCCGGAGTGGATTCTGCTATCACCGTTATATCCATCATTTCGTCGTGCGTTATCCATTTTTTCTTTTCAACGCAGGTGCTCTCGATCAAAGGTATCATAGCGTATCCGCCGCCGAACGTGAATAGTCCTATTTTTGCAAATGTCAAAAACAATTCTGAAAGCGCCTTCACATCATCCCTCCGTTCCGTGCGGTTCTATATCATAGACATTTGTCTTAATAACTCAATATTAATCCCGCGTTCGTCGCAGCCGTCTCGCGCCGCTCTGTTCGCGTGAATGATAATACACCGTATCGCATAGTTCTCTTCCGCTTACGAAGATAAGCGTTTTAAGCGATAATACGTATTCCGATACAATTATAACCGAAACTGCGGAAAAATTCAATATCGTTCGCCGATTCGATAATAAAAATCTTAAACGCCCATCAAGATTCCGCTTCATGCAAAAGAATTTACAATTTGATTTCCCCTATCTGTATTGACATATTTGATATAATATTATAGTATTTAAGTGAACGTGTCGAAATATCGTTCACGCTTATCCCTGACAGTAAACTATTCACTTGCGGAGGACGCAATATGAAAAAAATAATATCAATAGTTCTTTTAGCGGCAATGGTGTTTACCTGCTTCGCTTTCTCATCATCCGCCTCGACGTCCGACGGCAATCACGGATTCTTATTGTGTGACGCCAACGACGACGAATATGTCAACATGAAGGACGTCCTTCTGATCAGACGCTTTATCGCAAATACGGCAAGCGCTAAAGCGATCAACGTTCTGTCCGCCGACGCCAACAGCGACAGCGCCATTGATATGAAAGACGTTATCTTCATAAGACGCGTCATCGCCGGCATGGCGGATCCCGCCGGAAACAATACGGACGGCAAATATAAAGTGGATACGGTCACCGTGGGAGGACGCAATATATCAAGATACGATATACTGATCCCCGCAGACGCTGATGAATGTATGACTTACTCCGCAAAGATCCTGCGTAATTATATTGAAAGCGCGTGCGGCATCAAGCTGAATATCGTAAACGCGAGATCGCAAGACAGCTACTATATTGAGTACGTAAAAGATACGGAAGACCGCTACTCTCTCGGCGACGAAGGGTATCACGTAGAAGTAGGTGACGACGGCGATATACTCTTCACTTGCGGAAGACTGCGCGGCGCGCTTTACGTATCGTATTATTTTCTTGAAAAATTCATAGGATGGAGATTCCTTAACGACGACGTCGAGTATCTTTACAGATCCGAAAACGCAAACGTCCCTCTCGGATTTACCGACGAGGAAGTACCCGTGTTCGTTTATCGCGGACTTAATCAGATCGGAACGACCGACGACGACTTTGCGCCGCTGCGTCTCAACGCGGTCGACGCGAAGGGTTCCGGCAGAGCGCAGTCCTACAAATACGGCGGAGGCGTCGGAAACCTCTACATTCACGGTCACTCATACGAATATCAGGAAGCAGTCGGCAGAAAGCTGGACGAGGCGGGGATAACCGATCTTGACAGCGACGAGGCGAAGGAGATCTTCAGAGTTTACGCGTATAATTCGTCGGAGCATTACGCTTACGTCTCGTCAATGAACCTCTCCAACACTCAGCCCTGTCTTACGGACGATAAGACCTTCGACCATATCATGGCGTTCAACTACCTGCTCTATAAAGAACGCACTATCCTCGGAAACCATGTTCCCGGTATTTACTATACGCAGCTCTCGTGCTCGCCTAACGATACGACGGCGTTCTGTACGTGCTCTAACTGTAAAAAGGTATACTCCGAAGAAGGAAGTATCGCCGGCGCCGTTTTCAGAATGTCCAACAGAGTCGCCGAGGCGCAGCGCAAGATCATGCCCGGCGTCGGCGTCTATACGATTGCTTACTGGGACGCGAGAAATCCTCCTAAATATACAAGACCCGACGACGACGTGTGCGTCTGCTTCTGCTTTGGCGGATGCAACAATCACACTTACGACCGCGTCGAAGAGTGCGAGGCGTGCGGCGGTAACGAAAGATACCCGATACAGATATGGGACGTTGAAAAGCAGGAGCCTGCGCGTCCGGACTTCAATCTTTCAAACGTTTACGACCTCGACTGCTACAACAAGTGGACCGAGCTGACAAACAATATATGGATATGGTACTATGCGACCAATTTCGCGTACTATATCGCGCCGTGTCCCAACGTTCTCAACATCTACAACGACTATAAATATCTCGCCGAAACGGGAACCGCCGGCGTTTATACCGAAGGCTCCAACACAGGCTACACGTTCGAAGTCCTTCGCGGATATCTCGCAGCAAGAATGATGTGGGATCCCTTTATGAGCGAAGAGGAATTCGAGGCGTATCTCGACGAGTTCCTTATGATCTACTACGGCGACGGCTGGCAGTATATCAAAGAGTACGTGTATATGCAGGACACTTGCGGTAACCTTCAGGGCTGTTTCGTAAACAACTTTGACCGTCCGTGGAATTTCTACAACAAAGAATACTTCGGTGAAAACTACGACCGGATGCTCGAACTGTTCAATATGGCTTACGACGCGGCAAAGACCCAAACACAAAAGGACCGCATTGAAAAAGCGCGCGTTCACGTATACTTCCTCGGACTCTCCGCAACGTATGATTCGAACTATCTGAACGGAAATGCGGAACAGATAGCAAAGTATAAGGAGCAGTATTCATATCTTTGGAACTATATAAAAAAGGGCGGATACCGCTGCGTTGATATCGGCGAATCAGGTATCGCCGGTCTGGGAAACTTCCCTTCGAGCGCAAACGACGTTTACGACACGATGTTCTGGATAATGGACGGCTTTTACGGAGACGGAAGATAAGTCTTTTATAACACATAAGACCGCGGGGGTAGTGGAGAAAACTCCATTACCCCCGCGGTTCTATCTTTTTTTGCACTCTAAACCGCAATGATCCCCTCGATCGCAAAGACAAGTTCTTCAAGTCCTGCGGCGTCGTCTTCGGTGAAGCGGGACGGGATCGGGCTGTCAATGTCAAGCACCGCGATCACTTCCCCGTTCCGGTGTATCGGAACTACTATTTCGGACCTCGACGCGCCGTCGCAAGCGATATGTCCCGGAAAAGCGTGAACGTCCGGTACAAGCTGCGTCATATCTTTATCCCACGCGCTCCCGCACACACCCTTTCCGCGCGCGATCTTAACGCAGGCGACCTTGCCCTGAAACGGTCCGAGCAAGAGAGCGCCGTCTTTGACGATATAGAATCCCGCCCAGTTTATATCATTCATTGAATAAAACAGCAAAGCGGAAACGTTCGCCATTACGGGAATTGGATCGGATGAGATCTCCGCGAGCGCTTCGGTTTGCTTTATCAGCGATCTGTAGTCTGTCATATCATTCTCCTTTATAAATCAAAACGACGCTTTCCGGCGGGCAGTAATTGCGTATCTTTAATTACATACTGCCCGGCGCGTCCTCGAGAAACGCTTTTGCAAAGTCCGCCGCCGCCTTCAAGTCACCCTCATCGGGTTTTCCTTTGTGGATACCCTTATACTCTCCACGGCAGTGGTATTCCCTTTCGTCCATCGGGATACCGACGCGGTCGCCGGAGCGCTGGGAGTGGAGGCGCTTCCCATAAGCGAGCCTGTCAAAGAGGCGGTCGACGTTTTGTTCCTCGGCAACTCCTATTACGCGTTCACGATCGACCCGGAAGTAAGAAACTTTGTGAAGTCGC
>JAFXNX010000237.1 GCA_017529175.1 Clostridia bacterium | reverse complement strand
AGGTTTGACGTCAGCTCGGATAAAGTTGCGGCGACGGACGAGAGAACGTAATCGGAGACTATCTCTCGCGATTTTGCCGCATCATACAGTTCTGCCGCTATATTCTCAATGCCGGAAAGATTGCACTCAAGTCCCGAAACGCAGGTATGCACCTTCGGAATGCGCTCGGTGTTCAAAGACGCGTCCCTCTCAAGACAGCGTCCCGCAGGAAAAGGATGACCCATCAAAACTCCGATTCGATCGATCAGTTGTCCCGCGTTAAGATCCTTAGTTCCTCCGATAAGTTCAATATCGAAAGTTGAATTTGTAAAACCGTTTATAAGAAGTATCTCAGTCGTTCCGCCGGAAACGTGAAAAGCGGCAAACCGTTTTCCGACAAGGTCCATAGCGCCTGAGCTGTAAAGAGCTGCTGCAACGTGTCCCGCCTGATGCGAAAAATCATAACAAGGCACTGCGCCCGATGCCGCCGCGACAGATGATGCGCCTTTGCCGACAAGAAAGCACGGCATATAAGAGCCGGCTACGTCTCTTGGCTTTACGGATGCGCCTGCCGCGCAAAGCTCGCAGTCGGTATGTAATGAGATAAACTCTTCTATGGCAGAGGAAACGAGCTCAAGATTTACCGTATGCTGAAAGACGGCGTCGCTTTGGCGGAGTCCTCTCTCTCCTTCTTTTACAGAAAGCAGTTTTTTGAAATTCAGTTCAACTTTTCCCTCTTCGTCGCAGACAGCAAAAGAGGTCGTATAATTGCTCGTATCAAATCCGAAAAAAAACTTACTCATTTTTTATCAGAGTTTTCGTCGCCGATCTTTCCTATTCCGCGCGCAAGCTTGTTGAGTATACCGTTTACGAACGGCGCGGCTTTTTCATCGTCGTACTCTTTGGAAATCTCGAGAGCTTCATTGATAACGGCTTTCGGCGGAACGTCGGTATACAGAAGCTCGTATGACGCAAGACGAAGAACTGACCGGGTCACCCTCGACATACGGGAGATCTTCCAACCTACCGCGTACTCCGCGATCTTCGCGTCTATCTCGTCCATTTTCAATACGGTATTCTGAAACGTAGTTTTGACAAACGGCGTCGCGTCGAAGGCGTCGTCGTTTTCTCTTGACGATAGAAACTCTCCCGCATCAGTGTCACCGTAAAATGTATATTCATATAATAGCGTGAATATCTGCACACGTTCCTCGTGTCTTGTCATCTTGGCCTCCGGCAATATATTATAATAATATTATACAACAATATAATAAAATGTCAATGTATATTTTTCTGATATTCACTGTATATTCAATTTCTGCAATTAAATAGCTTCTCTCTCAAAAAGCGGACTTATCAAAACCGTGTCACCGTAAATAATAAATATGATATCAACAAACGAAAGGTATGATCATGAGAAAACTGTTGTCGATTATAATACTTATCTTATTTATGACAAGTCCCGTTACGGTAAACGCGTCAGCAATCAAATGGGTAGATTTCAACGTAAATGCCGACGTGCTGAAATACGCGTCATGCGCCGATATCGAGACGTACGGCACCGGGAGTCATAAAGAATGGATAACCATAATTTCACTTATGGCATGCAAGAACGGAAACGATTTTTCAAATTCGGGAAAAGAAGACGTTTCAAATGTCGTTGAAAATTATGATGAACTTTTGAAAACATGGCAGAACAAAAAGATATTCAAATACTATATTGAAGCGTTTTCTGCCGTCCTCTCGGGACTTCTCGGAGAAGGCGTTAAGGAGACACGAAACGCTGACGGGACAGTTGAACTTACTGAATATTACGGTATACTCGCGACGTCTCCCGTTGCAGCCGGATATTATTACAGTCATTATGACGATTTCGGCGCTTCCCGCTCGTACGGATACAAAAGGTCCCACCTCGGCCACGATATCATGTGTTCGGTCGGTACGCCGATCGTCGCTGTCGAGGCGGGGTACGTAGAGTGCTGCGGATGGAATCAGTACGGCGGATGGAGAATAGGTATCAGATCGTTTGACTCGAAGAGATACTATTATTACGCTCACCTCAAAAAAGGACATCCGTACTGCGATATTTATGAAGGAAAAACTGTAGCCGCGGGAGAAGTAATAGGATACGCGGGAATGACGGGTTACAGCGCAAAAGAGGACACAAACAATATAAACGTGCCGCACCTTCACTTCGGAGAGGAACTTATTTTTTCACCGGAACAAAAGGACGGCTACTGCCAGATATGGATAAATATGTATGAGATCACAAAGTTTCTCGAGGGCAGGCGGGCTGAAACAAAGTATGATGAAGATAAGGGAGAGCACTTTTCGAAAACGCTTATTTATCCTAAATACTCATTTGATTAAATACGGGGTTGAATTGGTCATAAATTTATGATAAAATGATTTAAAAGTTAAAACAGTAAACGTATATT
>JAFXNX010000236.1 GCA_017529175.1 Clostridia bacterium | reverse complement strand
TTTAGTTTATTCGCATCATTGCCGCTCTAACAAGTTTGTCTTCGCTCTGAGCCATCCCTCAACCGAGGGATGTCTTTCTCCTTGTAAGAAGTTTTCTGATCTTATCCGCGGGAATGACAGACAGAGACAGTGCACAGCACAGGATAAGGTCACCTCTTGTAAGCGGCGTACATCTGAATACCGCGCCGCCGAGATATATTATCGCAAGCTGTACCGACGCCACGATGAAAATGATCGTGATAAACGATTTGTTCCCCGATATATGCGACAAAAGCGGGCCGTGCGGGGATCTTGCGTTGAAACTGTTGAAAATCCCGCAGAAGATAAACAGAGCGAAAAAGCAGGTGAGATAGTAAACGTCGCTGTCGTTATCTATCATCATTTTTACAAACGGCAGTTTCAGAAATCCGATACAAAGAGCGAGAGTATACGTTCCGAGAAAGAGTATCTGATGAGTCATTCGGCGCGTCAGTATCTTTTCATTTCGCTTTATCGGCTCTCTTTCCATATACTCTTTAAGAGGAACCTCTCCCGCAAATGCGAGTCCGCCGAGTGTGTCCATGATGATATTCACCCAAAGCATCTGTATGACCGTTATCGGCGCGTCTATACCTATAAACGGTCCTATCAGCGAAACGCCGAGCGCGCAAAGGTTCATCGTAAGCTGGAATGTGATGAATTTTCTGATCGACTCAAATATACATCTGCCGTACAGTATCGCTCTCGTTATCGCTTCGAAGCTGTTGTTCGCTATCACGACATCGGACGCTTCCTTTGCAACGTCGCTCCCGCTCCCCATGGCAAACCCTACGTCAGCGCTTTTCAGCGACGGAGCGTCGTTGATACCGTCTCCGGTCATCCCGCAGACAAGTCCCGCTTTCTTTGAGATTTCGACAAGACGAAGTTTATCAGAAGGAAGCGCTCGGGAAACTACTGCAAGATCCGGCAGTATTGAAAGTAACTCTTTGTCGCTCATATTCCGCACTTCATCTCCGGTCACGGTAAGCGCGTGTGATGAGTCGATGATACCCGCTTCCGCAGCGATAGCTCTTGCCGTATCGCGGTTGTCGCCGGTCATCATAACGACTTGCACTCCCGCGGATTTTGCGAGCTTGACCGTATTTGCAATATTGTGACGCAGTTCGTCTCTAATAGATATGAACGCGACGAAGATAAGCGGCGCGGTGTCACCGCATTTGATATCTTCCCGGTTGTCTTCATACGCCTCTGCAAGCGTCAGCATTCTTGACGACGCGGACGTTTCGGATATTATCTCATCATACAGACGGCACTTTGTCGCATCATCAAGCAGTTTGATCTTTCCGTCGGACGCTTTGTAGTATCTTGACTCGTCAAGAAGTTTCTCTGCGGCGCCGAGAAGCGCGCACCGCCTTATTCCTCCGGATTCGAAAACGCACGCGGAATATTTTTTGTCAGGATCGAATTTCATTTTTTCGATAACAGTGCATTTTTCGTATGAAGATACCGGTTTAAAATGTTTGATCAGCGCCGTCTCCGTCGGAGTCTTGAAGGATGAGCCGATAAGTCCCTCGGTAAGAAGGGGTATCACGCCTGAAAAGACGGGATGTTTCGCTACGTCCTTCGGATCTTTGCAGGTCATACCGTCGAATATAATTTTTCTTACCGACATATTACCGCTCGTTAAGGTTCCCGTCTTGTCGGTAAACAGTATGTTCATAGCTCCCGCCGTTTCGATTCCGACCATTTTTCTGACAAGCACGCCGGACTTCAGCATTCGCTTCATATTTGACGAAAGGACGACCGTTATCATCATCGGCAGTCCTTCCGGTACCGCGACGACTATTACCGATACTCCGAGAGTTATGGAACTCAGAACCGTTGAAAACATAAACCGAAGGTCGCTCACCCTTGTCAATATAACCGTCGTGTTCCACGACGAGTCGATCACTACAGCGTTGAATATGTAAGCCGCCATTATCAGCGCCGCCGCGGCGTAACCTATCTTGCTGACAGACTTCGCAAGCTGTGTCAGCCGTTCCTTCAGAGGACTTACTTCGTCCTCTCTTATAAGCTCTTTCGCAATTTTACCGTATTCGGTGTTGTCGCCTACTCCGAGAACGAGCGCTTCGCATTCTCCTTTGGTACAGAAGCATCCTTTGAAAAGATGCGTATCCCGCCTTGACGCGCCGACGGCGAACGGAAGATCTATCACCCGGTTTTCAACTTTTGCGGCGCGCTTTTTAACGCTGACGCTTTCTCCGGTGAGCGCCGACTCGTCCGCGCTGACCTCTCCCCTTATTATAAGACAGTCCGCCGGTATCGACATTCCCGCGCCGATAAAGATTATATCTCCCGTAACTATATCCTTGTCGAGTACGGCTTTTCGTCTGCCGTCTCTGAAAGCTATGACCTCCTCGCAGTTTTTCGCGTTCATTTTTTCAAACGCCGCGTCGCTTCCGTGCTCTGATATCGTTGATACGAGAGCGGCGATCAATACGGCAAACGCGATACCTATCGTCTCCGGCCAGTTGATGTTCTTCATCATAAAAGCGACGTTTATGACAAGCGCGCCGATAAGTATTTTTATTATCGGGTCTTTAAGATTTGATATGAATTTTGACAAGAACGGTTTTCTCTTGCTCTTTGTTATCGTATTTGACCCGAATTTTGCTCTGCTTTGCTGAACTTCGGACTTTGACAATCCTTTTGAAATATCTACTCTGAACTTACGCCCGGCTTTATCTTGTATTGATTTTGTCATTGTATTCTCCGCGCAGGATGATTTATACAATTATATTAGAACGTAAGTATATATATGCATCGAGATAGAGCCCGACGAGGCATCGGTGAGGCAGCAGCTCATTCAGGCGCTCTGGGAGGAGAAAGACTTCGACCGCG
>JAFXNX010000235.1 GCA_017529175.1 Clostridia bacterium | reverse complement strand
CGGGGACTTTTCTTTTTTGCTTATGTGAACAGCAGCGACAAAGCGAAACCGCGGCAGTTACGCCGCGGTTTTGACGTTTATTTGTTCCATGAAACGAGCATGAGGATAATAACGATCGCGAATACAACGATAAAGATGCCCGCGACAAGAAGCGCCGCGCCGAGCGACCCGAGGATCGCTTGAAAAGTCTCTTTCTTTGAGACCTCATTCATATCTTTATTGTAATACTTTGAATAGTCTTCCTCTTTTTTATCCTCCCGAGTCTCAGACGGCAGTTCGGGAGTAGTGCGCCGCAGCGTCTGCGTACTTCTGAAGGAAAACAGATTCGGGCGTTCCACGCCGCTCATATCGACGATGATCCTGCCGTCATCCTCAAAATCCCGTTTTTTCTTTGACATATCTTTTCCTCAAAAAAGATTATTTATCGTACAGGTGGCAGACAACGTAATGTCCCGGCTCTACCTCACGCTGTACGGGCTCTTCCGTTTTGCACCTTTCGGTACAGTAAGCGCATCTTGTATGGAATTTGCATCCCTTCGGCGGATTTGCCGGCGACGGGATAGTTCCCTTTAAGATGACTCTGTTCATCTTTACCGTCGGATCGGGGATCGGGATCGCGGAGAAGAGCGCCTTCGTGTACGGATGAAGCGGATTCTTGAAAATATCGTCCGTATCGCCGTACTCGACGAGGCTTCCGAGATACATGACGCCCACCTTATCCGAGATATGCTCGACGACAGAAAGGTCGTGAGATATGAACAGATACGTGAGGTGGAACTTTTCCTGAAGATCCTTCAGCAGGTTTATGATCTGCGCCTGAATTGACACGTCGAGCGCCGATACCGGCTCATCGCATACGATGAAATCGGGATTCAGCGCAAGAGCGCGCGCAATACAGATACGCTGTCTTTGTCCGCCGGAGAACTCATGCGGATAGCGGTCCTTATGGAACGGCTGAAGTCCGCAGTTGTCCATGACCTGATCGATGTAGTCGTTAAACTCTTCCTTCGGAACGAGCTTGTGTTCTCTTACCGCTTCACCGATGATATCGCTGACGGGAAGACGCGGAGACAGAGATGAGAACGGGTCCTGGAAAATGATCTGCATCTTCGTACGAACTTCGCGCATCTCTTTGTTAGTCATATCGTAGACTTCGCGGCCGTTGAAGAGCACCTGTCCGCCGGTCTTTTCGCCCGATAGGCGAAGGATCGTTCTGCCCGCGGTAGTCTTACCGCATCCGCTCTCTCCGACGAGTCCCATCGTGCTTCCGCGCTTGAGGTTGAACGTAACGCCGTCGACGGCTTTGACGTAACCTACCGTGCGGGAGATGAAACCGCCTTTGATCGGGAAATACTTTTTAAGTCTGTTGACCTGAAGTATATACTGGGGATCGGGCGTTATCGGCTCGAAATCGTTGTCGATCTTAAGTCTTTCCTTGCGCTCGAGCTTTGCCTGAGCTTTCTCTTCGGCTGTCATTTTGTTGCTCATTCCGCCTGACCCTCCTTATCATAAAATCTGTAGCAGCTGACTTTGTGAGTCGGCGAAAGGCTGATCTCGCGCGGATACTCGCCGTTGCAGCATTCGAGGCACAGCTCGCACCTGTCTCTGAAATAGCAGTAGTTAGGCATATTGACCGGATTCGGCACCTTTCCGGGGATGGAATAGAGTTTATCCACCTTCTTGCCGACGAACGGCTTCGACGCCATAAGTCCTATAGTGTAAGGATGAGCGGGGTTTGCGAATATCTCTTCCGCAGTTCCCTTCTCAACGATTTTTCCTGCGTACATTACGACGACATAATCAGCCATTTCCGCGATCACTCCGAGGTCGTGAGTGATGAGCATGATCGACGAGTTGATCTTATCCTTGAGGTTGCGGAGCAGATCGAGTATCTGCGCCTGGATCGTAACGTCGAGCGCCGTTGTCGGCTCGTCCGCGATAATGAGTTTAGGATAGCACGCGAGCGCCATAGCGATCATAACGCGCTGTCTCATACCGCCGGAGAGCTCGTGAGGATACATCCTTGCGACGCCGTGACTGTTTGCGATACCGACCATCTCAAGCAGTTCGATAACTCTCGCCTCGACCTCTTCGTCGGTGCGGTTGTCGTCGTTGTGAAGAACGAGGACTTCGCGGAGCTGATCTCCGATACGGAAGACCGGATTGAGAGAGGTCATCGGCTCCTGGAAGATCATCGAGATATAGTTGCCGCGTATCTTCTGCATCACTTCGATAGGCGTTTTAGCTATATCGTAGTACTTTCCGTCCTTGAGCTTGAATCTGATCTCGCCGGAAACTATCTGACCCTGAGGACGCTGGAGAAGCTGCATTATCGAAAGACTCGTAACGCTCTTTCCGCATCCGGATTCTCCAACGACGCCGATCGTCTTCCCTTCCGGAACTGAAAACGTAATGCCGTCGACGCTCTTTACGGTTCCGACGTCAGTATAGAAGTAGGTGTGAAGATCGTCGATCTCGAGAACGTTGTTAAGGTCGTGCATAGCAGTGGAGTATTCCGACTCCGGCACGTTGCGTCTCTTGTGTTCTTTTTCGAACTTGTTTGTAATTTTTTTATTTGAACGGGAGATCTTTCGCGATTCTTTCGCGGACAGATATCCGTCTTCTCTTTTTCTTGCCATCTGTCTTCCTCCCTTCAGCGTTTCATCTTCGGGTCAAACGCATCGCGTAAACCGTCGCCAACTATATTGAACGCAAGGACCGTGAGCAGGAGCAGAACGCCCGCCGGGATCCAGATGAACCAGAAGTTCTGAAGGACGTACGTATCGTTGACGTCATTGATGATATTACCCCAGGAAGCGAACGGGAATCTGACTCCGAGTCCGAGGAACGAGAGCGACGATTCCGTAAGGATCGTTCCGCCGAGACCCATCGTAACGGAAACGATGAGCTGAGGGATAACGTTCGGGATAAGGTGATGGAATATTCTTCTGCGCACCGAAAGACCGGACGCTTCCGTCGCGGTCATGAACTCCTGCTCGCGAAGCGAGAGGATCTGTCCGCGCACCATACGCGCGATCCCGGGCCAGCCGAGAACGCCGAGGATGAGCATAAGATATATCATTCTTACCTTCGGATCCACCTGGTCGTGGTCCATAGCGGCTCCGATGATAATGACTATCGGCAATGAAGGGATACAGTAGAAAATATCGACAATACGCATGATGACGTTGTCGATCCATCCGCCGAAGTATCCGGAGATACCGCCGAGGATGATACCGATGAACGTCGCGATGAACTCAACTATGAAACCGATAAGGAGCGATACTCTACCGCCGTACATAAGACGTGTGAGCATATCCATACCGTTCTTATCGGTACCGAGCCAGTGTTCTTTGCTCGGAGGCGAATACGAGTCGTAAACTCTCGTTTCGGTCGCCTGCGTGACGGTCCACTTCTCGGTCGCCGCGTCGAACTTCAGTTTATACTCGTGCTCAACGCCGTCAACGTCCGTGAATATGAAGTCGTCGACGCCCTCAGTCAGCATCTCAACTACGTACTCTTTGAAATCTCTCGTGAGGAACACGTCGCTCATTATAGACTGTACGACGTAGTTGCTGATATATCCGAAGGGCTCGCCGTCTTCTGTATTGACAGAGCCGTCTTCATCTATCGTATAGGTGACGCCGGACGCCGTGAAGGAAGACTCTCCGTGAGCGAACGCTTTGAGTCCTTCGATCTGCGTCTCGAAATCGAGCACTTTATCGGGATCGACCGTACTGAATATCATTTTGTACGCCGCTCCGATGAGCGTTCCGTCTTCGAGCGAGACCGTATAAACGTCGTCGTCTTCTTTGTTCAGCTTATAATTGACGCCGCCGTACTCGAACTCTTCACTGTTCTGGTTTATCGCAAGCTGTGTTTTCGCTCTTACGATCGACGAGAAATCTTCCCCTTCAGCCGATATGAATCTGAATTCTTTATTCTCTATCGCCGCCGCGTATTCCTTCTGCATATAATCTATGCGGTAGAAAAGCTGGTCCTCGCCGTAAGGGGTGATAAGACCGCCGACGAATGAAAAGAGGAACATAAAAATCAGCACTATCATTCCGACCATGGCCATTCTGTTTCTGAAGAAACGCTTTGCGACCATGGCACCGGGAGAGAGGACTTTAACTCGTCTGTCGTCGTTCAGCGAATACTGCACTTCTTCGTTTTCAGCGACAGACTCTTTCTTTTCGTTATCTTTCATTTTTCAGTCCTCCTTCCTTAAGAGATACGCACGCGCGGGTCGACCACCGCATACAGTATGTCGGCGATGAGGTTTCCGAGCAGAGTCAGAACTGCGAGAAACGCCAGATAGAACATTGTAAACGGAATATCTCCCGCTCTCATCGAATAATACGAAACGTAACCGATACCTTTGATCGAGAACATCGTCTCGGTAGAGAGCGCTCCTGAGAAAAGAGCCGGGAGAGAACCGCCGATGAACGTCACAAGAGGAATAAGCGTATTTCTGAAAGCGTGCTTATATATGACTTTGCCTTCCGAAAGTCCCTTTGCTCTCGCCGTTCTTATGTAGTCGGCGTTCAGAACTTCGAGCATATTCGTTCTTACGTAACGCATCCAGGAACCGATGCTGATAAGAACGAGAGTAACTATAGGCAAGACGAGGTGGTGAGCGCGGTCGAGCAGTTTCCCGAACGACGACAGCTGATCGTAATTTCGACCGATCTGCCCTATCAGGTCAAACCAGCCGAGTTTTATGCTGAAGACGAGCTTCAACAGCGCTATCAGGAAAAACGTCGGCAGCGACATACAGGCGATAGCTATGACCGAGACCGTATAGTCCGTCACCGAATACTGCTTTCTTGCAGCTATGATACCGAGAGGTATCGAAATGATGACCTCGAAGAATAGACTGAACGCTCCCATGATGAATGAGATGCCTATCGTCTCCGAGAACACCTGCGTTACGGGTTTCGTATAATACCAACTGTCTCCGAAATTTCCTTGAACGGCGTTTCCGATCCACGTAAAGAATCCACCGAAAATATTACCGAACGTGTTTTCGGGAGAATATCCGTATGATTCCGAAAGCTGTTCCATCCATTCCTCGTAAGACTTGGAATTCGGCTGATTTGCTTTCTGCTGCGCGAGCGTCTCGATAAACGACGACGGCAGACAGCGCATCAGCACATATATAATAAGCATTACAAAGAACAAGATCAAGATTGACTGCAGCAATCTCTTGACTACAAATTTTAACGTTCCCACTGGGTTTCCTCCGTCCTTTGAGCATTTAATTCTCAGCGCAATATTTTTCCCATCGAGGCGTCGTTCCGAATTTTGCGGAAGTCTCGTCTCATATCAAATAACGGTTTCGGTATCAAACCGAAGCCGTTATTTGATGCGAAATGAGAGCTTTGCCTGTCCCACCTGCAGACAGGCTATAGTCTCGCGGGAGATCCGCGCTACCGTAATAAGCTCAGTTTCACATATTTAAGTCAAATTTCGACAAATAATCGACCTGCGCCCCGCGCCTTTCGGCGCGGGGCAAGGTTAATTTTATATCACTTCGATCAAATGATTATTTGAGTTCCGTGTTCTGGATCTCAGACATCCAACCGTAGAAGGTCGTGATATCGGGAGTGATCGTATCGAGATCGACTCTCTCTGTCGAGAAGATGATAGCGTTCTGACGCTGATACGTCGGAATCTCTACCGCCCAGTCGATGATGATGTCAAGGCATGCCTTGTAGACAGTCTTGCGGTACGACTGGTCTGTGGAGGAACGAGCGTCGAGGATGAGCTTGTTGAGCTCAGCGTCGTCGATCGCGTACTGATAGTTGGAACCGCCTGCTGCGTGTCCGTCTTCGTCACCGGAGAAGTAGATCTGATACATATCCGGGTCGATCGTTGCGCCCCAAGCTGCAGCCCAGATAGCAACGGACTGTGCACGGAGTGCGTCCCAAAGCTCTGCGGAGTTCGCAAGGTCTTTGATATTGAACGTGATGCCGATATCAGCAAACGCTTTCTGAGCTTCCGTGTAGATCATAAATGCGGGGTGATCGCCTGTACCGTCAGCGGGGATCCAAGCTTCAACTTCGAGGGATGCGCCTTCGGGAGCAGCTGTTACCTTACCGTCTGCTACCGTGAATCCTGCCTTTTCGAAGAAACCGAGAGCGGCGGTCTTCGCAGCCGCGTACTTCTCTTCCGCAGTCATATCGGACGTGTAGATCGGATTGCCGTCAACGTCTCTCGAGAATGCGAGCTCGTAACCGTCGTCAGTGGACTGAGGAGCAGCCCAGGACGTGTTGGAGATCGGGTAGTTGATAACGGATGCGCGGTCACCGTAGTAAGAGTCGATAGCAACGTCGCGATATACAGCGAGGATCGTTGCGTACGCCTTACGGAGTGCCTTGGATTCTTCGGATGCGGGATCGTCGCCGACCTTCTGAACTTTTGCGTTCTGGCCGATGTAACCGTAACCGAGGTTGTCGACCGTGTTGGTCGTGACCTTTGCGCCGTCGAGTTCGCCGCCGTTAGCATCTTTGATAGCTTCGACTGTGTCGCTCGAGAAGGACGGGTCTGTGATATCGATCGTTCCGTTGATAACGCCGTTGAGTTTATCGTTATCGTTGAGGCATTCAAGGAAGTTGATGTACTTCGTCTTGGGAGCGCCGAGATAGTATTTCTCGTTTGCTTCGAAGTTTACAACGCCGTCAGCGAATTTGATGAACTTGTAGGGGCCTGCGCCCATCGGCTCTGTTGTCTTTTCGCGGACTGTGGAGAGGTCGCCCTTCTCAAATCCGAACTTGTTGTTGTCATAGTCATAGAGGGATACGTCGCCGTAGTAGTGAAGCGGAGCGATGGAGATGCCGAGCTGGTAGATCGCCGTAGCGTCGACCTGCGTCATCTTTACAGTCATGCTGTAGTCATCGTTCTTAACGATACCCTTAATGTTAGCTGCGGACTCGCCTGTCTTGATCCACTTGTCATAGTCAGCAAATGTCGGGAAGAGGTCTTCTACGCCGGAACCTGCTGCTTCTGTGTTGATCATGTTCTTAACGTCTGCGCCGTAGCCTTCTTCAAGAGCTGCCGCGAAGGACTCGATCGTGTTCTCAGCTGCTTCGAATCCCCATGCGCCTGCTGCGCCCTGGATGTCGCCGTCTTCAGCGTATCCGTTGTCAACGCAGTAAGCGACGATCTCTTCAGCGAGAGCCTTTGTAGCTGCATCGTATGCTGCCCAGTAAGCGGTCTGCTCTTCTTCCGTCCAGAATTCGAACGTGGTGTTGTCACGGCCTGCATCATAGATCAGAACGGAGAGGTTGTCGATACCTGTGCGGTATTCGTCCATACCGTCGATAGGCTGTGCAAAGAGTGTGCTGGATCCGTCATAAGTCGGGTCGCAGAGAACGTACATCGAGAAGATTACGTCGTCGATCGTGAGAGGTTCTCCATCGGAGAATACTATGTCCTCACGGAGTTTGATGTCGTAATCGACCGTGCCGTCTTCGTTCTCGGTAACTTTGATGTCAGCCGGTCCGTAGTAGGTGTAATTTGTGCCGTTGTAGGGATTGGTTTCACCTTCGATACCGTTGTAGATAACAGCGCCCTGACGGTCAGTCGTGATGAGTCCGACCTGAGTCATAGCCCATACGTCCTGGTCATAAGCTGTCTCCGAGAAGAAGGGGGAGAACTTGTTGCTGAAGGGGCTGTAACCGACTACGAGAGGAGTATCTGCATCTTTTTCTCCGCCGTTGTCAGCTGTGTCAGCCGAAGTCTCAGCAGCAGCTTTCGTGTCATCCGCATCGCTCTTCTTTTCGCATGCAGCGAACATAGCCGCTATCATAACGAACGCGAGAAGCAGAGCAAGGATCTTTGTGAGTTTTGCCATTGCTTTTCTCCTTTTGTTTTTCCGGTTATACCGGTTTTCTTTTTCTCTCCCGAAGGAGAGCGGTTTATTTGCGGTAACGCAGATTCCGCTTTACCAGCAGGTGCAGCAAAACGGAGACGATACCGTTTACCAAGGACAGGCTCGGGCGAAGGATCACTGCCCACGCCTGTTGCCCGATTCCATTGATACAAATGAATATTATTTCCGCGAGCACTGTCGCAAAACACGCGCCGGCAAGGATCGCCGTCGCCGCGGAAAGCTTTTTTGCGCTCGCTTTGTAAATGTACTCTCTGAGGTTTGCACCGCCGTACGCCGTACGGACGTACGCCCACGTCACGGTTATTGACGAGAGGAACTGAAAGAGCCACGGGAGAATAACGTAGAACGTGTTGTTCATTTTCGTGCCCGGCAGAAACTCCTGCGCCGTCGCGAGAGCGACGGATAATACCGTGAGCGCTCCGAGCGTTACAAACAGACGTCGCCTTTCATCATCGCCGCCGTCGAACTTGTATACGGTTCCCGTATACCTGTAGTTCCCCGTTGCATCCTTCGTAAAGTCCGCAAGATACGAACGGCGTCTTCTCTTTTTCTTTCCCGTTTTATCTGCCATATCGTAATACTTGCTTTGTCAGAGAGACTTTCCTTTATAAAAACTTTTAAATATTATATCATATATTAATATAGATTTCAATTGTTTTGTTAAAAAAATATTCAATAAAAATCTTTAATTGATTTATTATTTATGGATAAAGAACGTTTATACGAGCGGGATGAGCTTCGGGTCGTCAATTATTTTCACACCGTATTCCGCGGCGAGAGCCTCGGCTTTCGGTATCGACTCCGCGTCGTACGCGTCCGCGGGGGAATGAGCGTCAAAACCGAGTACTGCGTTGCAGCCCGTCTCTCCCGCGACGCGCCAAAATTCACGGGTGGGATATGCCCTGTTTGAGCGTATCCCGAGAAGATTGATCTCGAGCGGAACGTTCTTCTCGACCGACGCTTCGCAAATACGGCGAACCTGTTTTCTGTAAGTCTCGAGTTCGCCCTTGAAATTGAAGATATCGGGATGCGCGACAAGGGAATATACGCCGGTATGGATCCCGGCGACCACGTCGTCGACGTAACTCCCGAGCAGTTCGGCCTCTCCGCGTTCAAACCCGCAGTAAAGACCGTCCGGGAATTCGCTGTTGATATAATGTTCCCCGAGGATAAGATATTCAGCTCCCCACGACTTTGCGTTTTTAATCATTTCATCGAAATAAAGAGGATAGTATTCCATCTCGAATCCGACGAACAGTTCTATCCTTCCGCGGTATTCCTCTTTCAGGGCGTTTATTGTCTTTATATAATTTTCTACATCTGCCGAATCCATTCTCCAGTAAGACCTGTAGTCTCCCGGAAAGTCGAGCGGAATATGCTCGGAAAAGCCCATCTTTTTTATCCCGCCGGCAATAGCCCTTTCTATGTATTCTCTTTCCGTCCCCACCGCGTGATGACAGCGGAACGTGTGAGTGTGATAATTGCAGATCATGTGATCACTTCCCTTCGCCGCATATTTTACCACAATGAAGAGTTTTTGTAAAGGGAAACGGGTGAGGAATATTATATAATATTATCGCATTTAGTTGACACCCGTTCGATTTTGATATATACTTGTCAGGAAGGAGGCGGTGCTATGACAGACGCAAAGTATTTACTCGAAGAAATGGAGAAGTGCGCGCTCGTATGCGGAAGGATAATCAAAGACGCAAAAGAAGAACACGTGGCGTCTCTCGAAAAAACAAACTTCCGCGACCTTGTGACGTCGTATGACGTATCCGTCCAGCGCCGAGCGGTGGAGATACTCTCAAAAAGATTTCCCGACGCCTCGTTTTTCTGTGAAGAGGGCGACGACCGCGGAAACCTCTCGGAAGGGCTCGTCTTCGTCATCGACCCTATTGACGGAACGGCAAACTTCGCAAATCACATGAATATCAGCTGCATTTCGATCGGCGCCTTTAAGGACGGCGCGCCGTTTGCGGGAGCGATCTACGACCCCTACAACGACGAGCTTTACAGCGCGGCGCGCGGGCTCGGCGCAAAGCTGAACGGCAGACCGATACACGTAACGGAGGACCCGCTCGAGCATACTCTCGTTATGTTCGGCACCTCGCCTTATAACCTCGAACTGCTCGACAGGACTGTCGAAAAGCTTAAATATATCTTTCCCAAATGCCTCGACGTCAGACGCCGCGGCGCCGCCGCGCTCGACTTGTGCGCGGTCGCGTGCGGAAGAGCGGGACTCTTTTTCGAGGAGATCCTCGCGCTTTGGGACTTTGCGGCGGGACTCGTCATTCTCGAAGAGGCGGGAGGCGAAGCGTTTACAATGAATGGAGCGCCGCTTCCGCTTGACGGCAAAAAATCGAATATCGTCGCGGGAAGCCGCCGCTGTATCGAAGAGAGCGGATTGCTGACCGATTTTAAATAAGATATTTTCTGCAAATGCAAAACGGAGCGCATGTTTTACGCTCCGTTAAATTATATTAATTTGTTAGTCAATCGTCGAAAAGCACCGTTGAAAAATATCTTTCCGCAGTGTCCGGAAGGACGGTGACGACCGTCTTCCCTTTACCGAGTACGCGGGCGAGTTTTATCGCCGCGGCGACGTTCGTTCCGCTGCTGATGCCGCACATAAGACCTTCCTTCGACGCAAGATCCTTCGCGGTGCGGATCGCCTCGTCGTCGTCAACGATACATATATCGTCGTAAATGTTCTGATTCAATATCGTCGGGATAACTCCGTCGCCGATACCCATCTGTACGTGCGTACCGATGGAGCCGCCCGAAAGGATCGCGGCGTTCTTCGGCTCGACCGCCCATATCTTTATGTACGGATGATACTCCTTGAGGACCTCTCCGATACCGGTGATCGTGCCTCCGGTGCCGATCCCCGAACAGAAGCCGTGGATCGGGCGGTTTGCCTGATTGATTATTTCCATCGCCGTCTGGCGGCGCTGTATCTCCGGGTTTGCGGGGTTCTCAAACTGCTGCGGCACGAACACGCGAGGGTCTTTTGCGGCCATTTCCTCCGCGAGTTTTACGCACTCTTCGATACAAAGACCGATATTGCCCGCGTCGTGAACAAGGACGACCTCGGCGCCGTAATGACGCACGAGCTTGCGTCTTTCCTCGCTGACAGAGTCGGGCATGATAATGACCGTCTTATATCCGCATACCGCGCCGACAAGCGCAAGACCTATGCCCTG
>JAFXNX010000234.1 GCA_017529175.1 Clostridia bacterium | reverse complement strand
GGTCGAACACCGCCTCCTGCGCTCCCTCGAGCGACACGTCGCGGACTCTCTCGACGCGCCTTCCGTAAGTCATCTGCGGAGTGAAGTCGGGAGTCTCTCCGTTCTCGGCGATGAAGGCGGGGTCGAACAGCGCGTCGTACGCCTTGCTGTCGCCTGCTTCAAGAGAAGCGAAGTAATCCTCGAAAAACAGTACGTCCTCCGGGAACGAGGCGCGGTCGCTCTCCGTTACGGCGCGGGTCAGCGCGCCGTCCGTATAATAAAGCGTCCTGTCGTGCTGAAGATACTCGTCGTAGCAGTCGCGCTCGTAAAGCGCCGACTCCCGGTCGGGCTCATAGAAAAAATCGTACTCGCTGTACGGGATATACCCGTC
The DNA here is from genome assembly GCA_017529175.1 of Clostridia bacterium. The sequence goes on along the minus strand of JAFXNX010000234.1, from coordinate 1,207 downwards.
CGGATCGCTCTCTTCGCCGTCCTGTATCCCTCTGAGCACCATGCTGAGGATAAAAGCCGCAGCCGCAAGGAGCGCAAACGCTCCGGCCCATATCAGCAGCGCGCGTTTTCTTCCGTTCACTCTTTCGCCTCCTTCGGATCTTTTCTCCTTTATATTTTATATTATTTGTGTAAAAAATGCAATAAATTTAGGTAAACAATCTCATTTTTATATGAAATCACAGTTTATTTCAAAAGCCTTGACAATCGGTAAGTTTATAATTATAATGAGAATGCTAAATAACAGATAGAAGAATAACTCACTGTCAAAGGAGGTAATATAAAATGTTTGAAAAAGTAAAAGACCTTCTCGTCGAAGAGCTCTCCATCGAGGCCGACGACGTCACTCCCGAAGCCGAACTCGTAAACGATCTCGGCATAAACTCTCTCGAGCTTGCAGACCTTGTTATGCTCTGCGAGGATAAGTTCAATATCGTCATCGACGATGAAGACGCACAGAAATTCGTGACCGTCGGCGACGTTGCCGATTATCTTGCGGCAAAAGCCGAGTGATCAAAACTTAAAGAACGAAACCTCTGCTCTGCAGAGGTTTTTTCTGAAGGAGCGATTATGGAAACCGTAAACGTCAGAGGGATCCCCTTCGCAAACCTGACGAAGGAAAGCGCCGCCGCGCTCGTTAAAGAGCGGCTGGACTCGAGGATGCCCACCACCGTCTTCACTCCGAACTCCGAGATCGTCCAGGACTGCGCAGAGAACGAGGAGTTCCGCCGCGCCGTCCTCTCTGCAGACATACTCCTCCCCGACGGGATCGGAGTCGTCAAAGCCGCAAAGATGGCGGGGACGCCGCTCAGGGAAAAGGTCGCGGGAGTCGAATTCGGAGAAGAGCTCTTCCGCACCCTTCCGGGCAGGAGCTTCTATATTCTCGGCGGAAAGCCCGGTGTCGCGGAAGACGCGTGCGCAAATATTGGAAAAAAATACGGCGTCCGCTTTGCCGGATGCCGCGACGGATATTTTGAGAAGACGAAAGACGCGTCCGACGCGGTAGTCGAAGAGATAAACTCGTCCGGCGCCGACGCTCTCTACGTCTGCCTCGGCTCTCCCTATCAGGAGACGTGGGTATATGAGAACCGCTCCGCGATCTCAGCTCCCCTCGTTATCGCCCTCGGAGGCTCCGTCGACGTCTACGCGGGCAAAGTGAAGCGCGCCCC
>JAFXNX010000233.1 GCA_017529175.1 Clostridia bacterium | reverse complement strand
TATAGAGTATACCACAGCTTTCTGATAATTGCAAGTGAATAGGCAAAAGTTTTTTCAGAGCACAAATAATACATTTTTAACAAAATAATACATAAAATATGTTGACTATAACTAAAAAATTATTTATAATATATTGTTGTGAAAAACATTGGAGGTGGAGTTAAAATGAGTGACGAAAAAACAGAACGCGGCGGCATAAGCGTTGAAGCCGCGCATATCTTTCCCGTAATCAAAAAATGGCTTTATTCCGACAAGGAGATATTCCTTCGCGAGATCGTTTCAAATGCGTGCGACGCGGTGACGAAACTGCGCAGGCTGATCTCTCTCGGCGAAGTCAAGGATATCGACACAGACGCTTTCAAAGTGACTGTCACGCTCGACGGCGACGCGGGGACTATCACCGTAGTCGACAACGGTATCGGTATGACCGTTGAAGAGCTTAAAAAATATATTTGCCAGATCGCACTCTCCGGAGCTCTTGATTTCATTGATAAATATGAGGGCAAGGACGGCAAGGATTCGTCCGGCATCATCGGGCATTTCGGTCTCGGTTTTTATTCGGCGTTTATGGTAAGCTCTACCGTCGACGTGATAACGAAGTCGTACACAGGGGAGCCCGCCGTGAAGTGGAGCTGCGTTGACGCGGGTGAATACGAGATAATCGAAGACTATGACGAGGACGAACTGTTTGACGAACGCGGGACCGCGGTCGTTATGCACATTTCGGACGAGGGCAAGGAGTTTCTCGAATCCTCTAAGCTTCGCGCGATACTCGACAAGTACTGCGCTTTCATGCCGGTGGAGATCTATTACTACGACGGCACGGAAACGGATGAAGATGAAAAAGAGGGCGAAGAGAAGACGGAAAAGCCCGTCAACGAAACGACTCCCCTTTGGCTCAAGGCGCCGTCTGAATGCACGGACGATGAGTACAAGGCGTTTTACCGCAAAGTATTCAACGATTACAGAGAACCCCTCTTCTGGATCCATATTCGCACGGAGTATCCTTTCAACGTAAAAGGTATTCTGTATTTCCCGAAGATAGCGAGCGAATTTCAGAGTCTCGAGGGACAGGTAAAGCTGTATTACAATCAGGTTTTCGTTTCGGACAATATTAAAGAGATAATTCCCGAGTATCTTTTGATGCTGAAGGGCGTCATCGACTGTCCGGAACTTCCTCTCAACGTATCGAGAAGTTATCTGCAGAACAGCGGATATGCGACGAAGCTGTCAACTCATATCGTAAAGAAGGTCGCCGACAAACTGACTTCCCTTTTCGATACGGACCGCGAGTCGTATGAGAAAATGTGGAACGATATTAAGACATTTGTAGAATATGCTTCGATGCGCGACACAAAATTCTACGAAAAGGTCAAGGGAGCCATCGTATTCCGCACCAGCGGCAATTCGTACATGACGCTTTCCGAGTACCTTGATGCGGCGAAGGAAAAGCACGAAAACAAGGTATACTACGCGACGGACACCGCAAAACAGGCGTCGTACATTTCGATGCTCGAGGCGGAAGGGATCACGGCGGTCGTGCTTGACAAGTTCATCGACACGCAGTTCATCAACGCCGTCGAGGCAAACGAGAGCGGCGTGAAGTTCTGCCGCGTCGACTCCGAAGTCGCGGACGCGCTCAAAGAGGGCGACGCCGAGACGATTGAAAAAGTCGAGGAAACTTTCAAGAAGATCGTCCCTGAGGCGACGAAGATAAAATTTGAAAAGTTCAAGGATGAGAGCGTTCCCGCGATCCTTAACGTAAGCGAGGAATCCCGCCGTATGGAAGAGATGATGAAGCTCTATTCCATGGCGGGAGAAGGAGACGCTCCCGCGTTCCCGACGGACGCAACGCTCATCATCAATTCGGACAACGCTCTTATAAAGAAGATCGAAGAAGCCGACGACGAAGAAAAAGAGCGAATGATCGCAAAGCACATATACGATCTCGCGCTGATAAGTCAACGCGGGCTGAAGGCGGAAGAGCTTTCGAGCTTCCTTGCCGACAGCTACAAGATACTCTCTCTTTTGTAAAATGACGTTTGACGCGGCTCTTGCAGAAGAGATGCTCGGCGCCCGGCGCGTCGAGTTTTACGACGAGATCGCCTCGACCAATACGGAGCTTGTATCCCGCATCAAAAAAACGGAAGAGAGCGCCGGGACTGTCATTGCCGCCGCGCATCAGAGCGCGGGTCGGGGCAGGCGTGGAAAGAGTTTTCTGTCCCCGAACGGCGGAATATATTTCAGCTTCGCGGCGCAAAATAAAGAGGACGCTCTTGCGACTGTGACCGCAGGCGTTGCCGTTGCGACGACGCTAAAATCTTACGGCTGCGCGCCGGGAATCAAATGGGTCAACGACGTGCTTCTAGGCGGCAAAAAGGTGTGCGGAATACTTGCCGAAGCTGTAAGCGGCACTTCCCTTTGCGTCATCGGGATAGGAATAAACCTTGACGACGACGCGCTGCCGCCGGAGCTTGACGGGATCGCCGCAGGGCTTGACCGTTATATCGCAAACGTACCGTCGCCCGAAGTCATCGTTTCAGACGTTATCTCGGAATACGACCGTCTTGAGGGCCTCGACAGGCGCGACGTTATTTCGGAGTACAAGTCATTTTTGAGTTTTCTCGGGAAAAGGGTCATAATAAAAGAAACGGATGAAGTTTGCACCGCCCTCGACGTTGACGAGCGCGGCGGACTTGTCGTTAAAACCGGCGGCGGCTCAGTGCGTCATTTAAGTTCAGGCGAAATATCTATCTTGACTGTTTGACAAAAGCGTTCTATGCACATAAGGAGGAACGATGGAACAATACCTCATTGAGTATGAAAAATGGCTTGCGAGCGACAAGGTGCCGCAGGACGTGAAAGCGGAGATAGCCGCTTACAGTGATGAAGAAAAGAAGATACGTTTTTCCTCATATCTGACGTTCGGCACAGCGGGCCTTCGCGGAAAAATGGGCCCCGGATGCGCTATGATGAACACGTTTACCGTCGCTCACACGACGACAGGTCTTGCGGAGCTTATCAAGGGCTTCGGTAGCGACGCGTGCCGACGCGGAGTAGTTATCGCATACGACTCGAGAAACAATTCAAGAGAGTTTGCTCAGCGCTGTGCGGAAGTGCTCTCGTCATACAGGATAAAAGCATATATTTTCGATTCTCTTCGCCCCACTCCCGAGCTGTCGTTCGCAATAAGAGAGCTCGGATGTATCGCGGGCATCAACATAACCGCGTCTCACAACCCGAAGGAATACAACGGCTACAAGGCGTATTTTGAGGACGGAGCGCAGCTCTCTCCCGCGGACGCCGACAAAGTACAGAGCAGTATGAAGTCGCTCGACATATTCGACGACGTTCCCTCTCCCGACGCCGCGGACCCCGAATATATTACGACGGTCGGCGAGGCGCTTGATGAAAAATACATCGAAAAAGTTCTCGCTGAGAGAGTCAATCCCGGCGCGATCCCGGACGTCGCGGACGATCTCGAGATAGTTTACACTCCTTTGCACGGAGCGGGCGCGGTACTGGTACCGGAGGTACTTTGCCGCGCGGGACTCAAAAAGTTATATCCCGTCGAGAGCCAGATGGCGCCGGACGGAAATTTCCCGACTGTAAAATTTCCGAACCCGGAATTTCCGGAAGCGTTTGCGGAAGGGATCAAGGTGGCAGAGCGCGAGGCGAGCGATCTCATTATCGCGACTGACCCCGATTCAGACCGCGTGGGAGCTATGGCGAGATGCGCCGACGGCTCGTTCAAGTGCATCACGGGCAACCAGATGGGCGCTCTTCTTCTCGACTACATTATCACGGCATACGAGGAATCAGGTACGATGCCGCCTCTTCCCTACGCTGTCAAGAGTATCGTAACGTCCGAGATGGCGTCGAAGATCTGCGCGTCGCACGGCGTAAAAATGTACGACGTGCTGACCGGATTCAAGTATATAGGCGAGGTCATAAAGCATCACGAAGAGCTCGGCAAAGGCTCGTTCATACTCGGCTTTGAAGAGAGCTACGGTTACCTCAAAGGCACATACGCGCGCGACAAGGATGCCGTCGTAGCTTCGATGCTGATATGCGAGATGGCGGCTTACTACAAACGGCGCGGAATGAATCTTATCGCGGCGCTCGAAGGTTTATTTGAGAGATACGGATACTTCGTCGAATCGGTAACGAACGTGATAATGGACACCCCCGACGGTAAAGAGCGGATGGCATCGACTATGCAGTCGCTGCGCGACGAACCCGTAACGGTTATCGGAGAACGCCGGGTCGTTACCTTCTCCGACCTTTTGAGCGGAAAGGTTTGCGACACTGCTTCGGGAAAATGCGAAAAGTCGACGCTTCCACCCTCCGACGTTCTGATCTACGTTATGGACGACGGTGGCAAGCTGATAATCCGTCCGTCCGGCACCGAGCCGAAGATCAAGATCTACGTTCTGACAAACGGTGAGAGCCGCGACGCGGCAAAGTCCGCCGCGGACGACGCTCTCGCAGCGTTTAAGAAGATACTGGGTGAGTAGATCCGGGCTCCGCCCCGTAACCGAGAACCCCAAAAATCTTACGATTTTTGAGGACCCC
>JAFXNX010000232.1 GCA_017529175.1 Clostridia bacterium | reverse complement strand
CCCCGACGGTAACGCAAGACGCCTCTTTGTTGAGGCGCGACCCGCCGCACTCCGGGCAGGGGAGCTCTTCAAAGAACTGCGAGTAGTATTCGCTGTCGTAGAACACGCTGTTCGTGTTCATCCTGTTCGTTATGATATTCAGAATCCCTTCGAACTTCACCTTCTGCTCGCGCACGTACCCGTCAAAGCCGCGGGATATGTCGTATACGCGCTCTCCCGTTCCGTGAAGGAGCGCGTGAAGAGCGCCTTCCGAAAACTTTTCTATCGGCTCGTCCATCGTAAAGCCGGCGTACTCGCCGACCGCCTCAAACACGGGACCCGACCACGATTCGGGACCGAGGGACTTGAAGCCGTTGACGGCGATCGCGCCGTCGAGCAGGGATTTCGATCTGTCGGGAATTATTCTTGCGACGGAAATGCGCTGCATAACGCCGAGTCCCGCGCACTTCGGACACGCGCCGAACGGGTTGTTGAACGAGAACATTCTCGGCTCAAGCTCGCCGATGCTGACTCCGTGTTCCTCGCACGCGTAGCTCGTTGAAAAGCGTATGTCCTCTCCGTCTCCCTCGCGCGGCATCGTCGCTATGACGACGGCGCCTTCCGATTCGCGTATCGCCGTTTCGACGGAGTCGGTGAGGCGGCTTTCTATCCCTTCCTTTATGACGAGACGGTCTATCACGACGTCGACGTCGTGTTTGTTGTTCTTTTCGATCTCAATGTTCTCCGCAAGATCATATATGATACCGTCGACCCTGACTCTTGAATAACCGCTCCGCTTCGCCTTTTCAAAGACTTTTTCGTGACGCCCTTTTTTGCCGCGTACGACCGGAGCGAGCACCATGAAGCGCTCCCCTTCGGGAAGCTCCATTATGCGGTCGATTATCTGATCGGTCGTCTGCTGGCGTATCTCCTTGCCGCAGATCGGGCAGTGTGGTATGCCTATCCTCGCGTAGAGAAGACGCAGATAATCGTAGATCTCCGTCACCGTGCCGACGGTGGAACGCGGATTTTTCGACGTCGTTTTCTGATCTATCGAGATCGCGGGGGAAAGACCTTCTATCGAGTCGAGATCCGGCTTGTCAAGCTGTCCGAGAAACTGCCTTGCGTAAGACGAAAGGCTCTCGACGAATCTGCGGTGTCCTTCTGCGTAGAGCGTATCGAACGCGAGCGAACTTTTTCCCGAGCCGGAAAGTCCCGTCAGCACGACGAATTTGTCGCGCGGGATGTCTACGTCGACGTTCTTTAAATTGTTGACTCTTGCACCGCGTATCTTTATAAATTTCGGCATTGTATTCCTCCGTGACGATCGGTCTCTTATCCTTTAATTTTACCAAATACCGCGCGGGATGTCAACTGATCTCCAATAAATTGAGAGACGTCTTTAGTATGTAATTTTTGGCGTATAAATACTTGATTTTTCATAAAGTATGTATTAAAATATATGTTGTTATTTAAATCAATCGATTTTCGGAGGGAATCAATATGGAAAAGAAATTCAGAAGGATAGGCGTGCTTGCGTCCGGCGGCGACGCTCCGGGTATGAACCCCGTCATCCGCGCCGTAACGAGAAGCGCGATCGAGCACGGAGTTGAAGTCATCGGCATCAAGGGCGGTTACTACGGGCTTATCCACGACGAAGTCGTACACCTCGGCGCTCGCGACGTCAAAAATATAGTTAACGTCGGCGGCACGTTCCTTTATTCCGCAAGATGCCTTGAGTTCAAGGAAGAAGCGGGAATGCAGAAGGCAATCGAAACGTGCAGGAAGTACGATATAGACGGCATTATCGCCTGCGGCGGCGACGGCACGTTCAGAGGAGCGACCGACCTTTCCAACCACGGCATTCCGACTATCGGTCTCCCCGGAACGATAGATAACGATATCACCGCGACAGAATACGCTATCGGTTTCGATACGGCGATGAACACAACCGTACAGATGATAGACCGTCTTCGCGACACTTGCGAATCCCACGCGAGATGCAACGTCGTCGAGGTAATGGGACGCGACGCCGGCGGCATCGCGATCAACACCGCTATCGCTTGCGGCGCGGTCGGCTGTATGATAAACGAGCTTCCCTTTGACGAGGACGCTCTTATGGAAAAGATGAAGAGACTCCGCGCAGAGGGCAAGCGCGAGTTCATCGTAGTCGTTGTTGAGGGCAACCCCTACTACTCCGAAGCGTTTGCAAAGAGGATCGAAGAGGCGACGGGGATCGAAACAAAGTTCGCCCGTCTTGCGCACGTCGTTCGCGGCGGCTCCCCGACACTTCGCGACAGAGTCACGGCGGCAAGAATGTCGACACGCGCGGTCGAAGAACTCCTCGCGGGCAAGAGCGACCTCGTTGTATGCGAACGCGGCGGCAAGATCGTCACGACGGACATCAACTTTGCGCTCATCACCGACAGAATGTATAAAAACAAGCTGAAAGAGGGAGACCTTGACCGTTACAGCGAGGAGCAGATAGCGCAGATGAAGGCGATCTGCGAGGCGAAACACGAAGGGTTTGTCGATCTATACAAAATCATGGATGAAATTTCTTGGTAAACAAGAGCGTTATACGACGGTAAAACCGAAAAAGGCGGGCTAACTAAAATCAGTTTGCAAAAATGATTTAACAAGCAATCGCGGCGATGGTGCATCGAACACCATCGCCGCGCCTTTTTCTTTGCGCGT
>JAFXNX010000231.1 GCA_017529175.1 Clostridia bacterium | reverse complement strand
GCGTCGACCGCCTTGTCCTGACCGACGATGCGTTCCTTTATCCTGTCAGAAAGACCTTCGAGTCTTGAAAATTCATCTTCCGTTATGGTCGACGCGGGAATACCCGTCCATATCTCGATGACGTCCGCAAGGTCCGAGACCTTCATTTCGACTTTGTCGCAAAGAGGTGTGAGCTCTTTTATCCTCTCGTCGAGCGAGAGGGATTCCGCTTTGATCTCCGCAAGACGCTTGTACACCTCGTCTGATTTTTCGTTCTTCGATTCAAGCCCGCCGCGCTCGTTGTCGAGAGCGCGCAGCTTATCCATGCACTCGCGCTTTTCATTGATCTCGGGGGATGAGAGCGATATATGGCTCGACGCCTCGTCGATCAGGTCTATCGCCTTGTCGAGCAGATAGCGGTCGGTGATATATCTTTCGCTGAGCGATACCGCATACGAAAGCACTGACGCGGGGATATTTATTGAGTGGTATTCTTCGTAGTAATGCGTGATGCCCTGAAGGATCTTTTCGGTGTCCTCCATGCTCGGCTCTTCGACCATTACCGGCTGGAAACGTCTTTCAAGCGCGGTGTCTTTTTCAATGTATTTTCTGTATTCGGTGAGAGTAGTCGCTCCGATTACCTGTATCTCTCCTCTTGAGAGCGCGGGCTTAAGTATGTTTGCGGCGTTCATGCTGCCTTCGGCGTCGCCTGCGCCTACTATGTTGTGGACCTCGTCGATCACGAGGATTATGTTTCCGAGCGATTTGACTTCTCCTAAAAGTCCGAGGACACGGGATTCGAACTGTCCTCTGAACTGCGTTCCGGCGATGAGCGCCGTCAGATCGACAAGATATATCTCCTTGTTTTTAAGAAGATACGGGACTTCTCCCCTGACGATCCTTTGAGAGAGCGCCTCCGCGATCGCGGTCTTTCCGACTCCGGGCTCGCCGATCAGACACGGGTTGTTTTTCTGACGGCGGCAGAGTATCTGTATCACTCGCGATAACTCGCGGTCGCGTCCTACGACGTTATCGAGCGCTCCCATACGAGCGCGTTCCGTCATATTCGTGCAGTACGTCGTCAGAAATTTCAGCTCTTTTTTCTTTTTCTTTCCGCCGAAAGGTTTCTGCCCCGGAGACGAGAGCTTCGAAAAGTCGATCGCGGGAGCGCGCGAATCCGCGGAGTCGTCGTCATCGTCTCCGTCCGGCTTTGCGGGAAGACCGCCGAGGGATCCCATGATACCCTCGAGCGTACCTTCCTCGTCGCCCTCGATCAGATTTTCTATCTCGGAGCTCATACGGTCGATATCGTCGTCCGAAAGCCCCATTTTATCTATCATTTCATTTACCGGCTTTATACCGAGCTCGCGGGCGCACTTGATGCAGATACCGTCCTGCTTGGTCTCGCCGTTTTCTATCTTCGTCATGAATACCACGGCTATTCTCTTGTGGCATCTTGAACACATTGTCATATAACGTTACCTCCTTTTGCTATATTCCGACGTATGTGAGCACTTTGTTCAATACGGTTATGGGGTTGTTAGATGCAAAAAACTTCAGTATCACGGAATTTGAGACCGTATCTCCGAACCACGACGGCACGCAGTTTCCGAGGGCGTTGACTCCCGCCGACAGCGCGAGTGAGAGCACCCATAACACTATCAGCGCGCTGACTGTGCCGAGCGCAAGGCCCGCGATATGGTCGGCGGTCCTGATTATCGGAGCTTTGAATATCACGAGGATCAGTTTCGATACGAGTCTTAACACTATCATGGCGACTATGAACAGTACGATAAACGCAAGAACGTTCGAGATGATGCGCGAGGTCGGTCTTGCGATAAAATCCGAGACTCCCTTGACCGCGCCTTCTCCGGTGTCGGAAAGCCCTCCGATATACTGTCTGAAGGATTCGCTTCCGATGTCGTATTTTTCAAGCGTGCCGGCGAGAGTTTCCGGTATCTTTGACAAAAACTGCGACACGTCGGTGCCTGCCGGAGAGGAAGCCGCCGATCTTACGGACGACGAGATCCCAGACGATATCCTGTCAAGGAACACATGGTTGCAAAGAAAGTTTGCGACGGGCGGCGTCAGCGCGTACGCGACGAGGATCGAGACGACGGTGCAAACGAGACCTATCACGCTTTTGACAAGTCCGCGCCTCCATGCGCCGAAGATGATCAGCCCTGCTGTTGCAACAAGGATTATATCTATTACTATACTCATCAAGAGTCTCCTTTCAGTCTACGGGTGTAAAGGCGGCTTCGCTCTCCGGTGCGGGCGGCGTTGCTGCCGCTATGTCTTCGTCGGAAAATCCGGTGTGCGCGGAGGACGGCGTGCATATCAGCACGTTTTCCGAAAACGGAAGAAGCGACACGACTGACAGCGGACAGTCGGCGGCAATTTTCGTTCTGTCAAATGATATTTTATGGATCTTTCCGTCGTAAGCGAAGAACATCGCGGAGTTTCCGAGCGCGGAGGAGGCGATCTTTGCCTCAAGCGTCTCGGAGGCGATCTCGACTCCCGTGGAGTCGAACACCGTCGCCGTACTGCGGCTGTCGACGATATTTCTGCTCTCGACTATCATTACGCTGTTCCCGGTAAACGATATGCCCGATACGCCGTGACCGTTCAGAGCGCGGCGGGCGACTTCCGCGCCGTCCTTCGAGAAAAAGGTGACGGCGCTGTCGCATACGACGCAGAACGATCCGTCGGAAAAGAACGAGCACTCGAGAGGCATCGCGCCGTCGATCGTCGTCGTCGCGGCGCTCTCGCTGTCGCACCTTCCGCTCATAACTTCGCACGTAACGTCGGTCCCGAACACTTCGCAGGAAACGACGGCGTAGCGTTTTCCGTCGTTTGAAAGCGCGGCGTCCATAACGTACTTGTCTTTATATATCTTCGACACTTCTTTGAAGTTCTCATCGTAAAAGTTTACCGAATATCTGTTTTCTCTTGCGCGGGTAATGATCGCCGAGCATCCGTTCTCGGAGAGCGCGGCGCCCTGAAGCGTGTACTCGGTCTGTTTTGAAAGCACGCAGAGAAGGGACGTGTAAAGCGAATAGGTGTTACCGCCGACGTCGTATACCATAAGATACTTGTCGCCGGAGAGCACCTTCGGGTTTTCCATCGAGATCGGAAATTCGCGCTCGGCGTTTCCGGTCGTGTTGTAAAGAGTCAGCGATCCCGTTGTCGCCGCCGCGAAATATCCCTTGTACATAGCGGCGCTGAGTTTTGAACTCTCGTCGTATTTGATGTCCTCAAAGACCGTTCCCGCCGCGTCGATATCGGTGTCAAGGTCTTTCATAAGGTACATGAGGTTGTCGTAGGTTATCTGCGAACGGTAAAGCACGAGCATACCGAGAAGATATATGAGAAGAATGCCGAGAGAGACGAATTTGAGCACTTTGTAACGCTTCGCGATCTTTGCGTAGTATTCGCTTCGCGGCGCTTCGTTTTCTACTTTTATTCTTATCCTTTGGGAACGGGATGATCCTTCTTTATTAATCTTATCCTTAAAGCTCAATTTTTATCATCCTCCCTTCGTATTTCCAAATTTTTATATTTAATCCGCCGCCCATTCGATATCGAACGGGTAGGTAACTTCTTCAAGATACAGTCCGTCCGGAGGAGCTGTCGCCCCCGCCGCGGCGCGGTCGCGCGCTTCCATTACGTCCTTTATCCCGTCGGGAGACAGTCTTCCTTCCGCAACGTCGATCAAAGTCCCCGCCATTATTCTTACCATATTGTAAAGAAATCCGTCGGCGCTTACCGCGAACGAAACGACGTCGCGTTCCTCTCGCGCGACAGACGCTGAAAAGACTTCGCGCACCGGATCGGTTATCTTCGAGCCCGCCGCCATGAACGATGAAAAATCATGACGCCCGACGAAGCGCGACGCTGCGTCGTTCATCAGTTTCACGCCGCCCTCCGTCAGCGCCTTTCCGTATTCGGTGACGAGTCCCCTTGTGAAGGGAGACGGCGTTATGCTGTCGCGGATCTTGTATACGTATTTTTTACCGACGACGGAATATCTCGGATGAAACGAGTCGTCATATACTTTGAACGCTCCGAGCACAGAAATATCGCACGGAAGAGTGTTATTTGCGGCCCGGTGTACTTTTTCCGCCGGTATTTTCAGCCAGTCGCTCCGGCGGTCGGCAGGCTCGACGGAAACCACGAATCCTTTTGCGTGTACTCCGGCGTCAGTCCTGCTGCAGCCGGTGACGAGCATCTTTTCACCGAAAAGCTCCGAGAGCGTTTCGGTGAGCGTTTCCTGGACCGTCCGGTGAGAAGGCTGCGTCTGGAATCCGTGAAAAGCTCTGCCGTCGTATGCGATCTTCAGAAGAAGCTTCATGTCGTCCTCCGTCACCAGCCTATCGCGAAAGCGACGGTGTAGTTGTTCAGCAAAATGAGGGATGCGCCGAGCGCGATCATCAGAATTATAAACACAAAATCTTTAAGTGACGCTTTCAGAACGTTCATCCTCGTCCTGCCGTTCCCCCCGCGGTAGCATCTGCATTCCATGGCAACGGCGAGTTCGTCCGCGCGCCTGAAAGAAGACGCAAACAGCGGTACGAGCACGGGGATCAGCGCCTTTGCCCGCTTTATGAGAGACCCTTCGGAGAAGGCGGCGCCGCGCGCTTTCTGCGCGTCCATGATCTTGCCCGTCTCTTCGATGAGCGTCGGTATGAAGCGCAGCGCGATAGTCATCATCAGCGCGAACTCGTGAACGGGCACTTTTATTTTCGCAAGAGGGGAGAGAAGCGACTCGAGTCCGTCGGTCAGCGAGAGCGGCGTCGTCGTGTACGTCAGTATCACGCTCGTGCCGGATATCAGCAGAACGACTCTGAGTATTATAAGTCCCGCGTTTATGATGCCCGCAAGGTAGATCTTAACGAACCAGAAGCTGACGAGAGGGTCCGAATCTCCTTTGTACCAGAAAATGTTTATCACGGCGGTGAACACCATGATGAATATTATCGGCTTCAGACCGCGCAGGATGATGCCCGGCTTGATACCGGACAAAATTATTATAAACAGCGCAAACGCCGTCAGCAGGGCGAATGCGTATACGTTCTTCGCAAGAAAAACGTCGACGATATACAGCAAAGACATCACTATCTTCGCTCTCGGGTCAAGTCTGTGGAGAATGGAATCCCCTTCGCAGTACTGACCGAATGCAACATCCAGATTCATAGAACGAACATTCCTTTTGTTCCGTTTGCGGCGGGTTTAACGTGTCTTGCGCCGTCAGTTATTATAAGGGCGCTCAAGGCGAATGAAATGAGCCCCGGGGTTTACTTCAGACCGTATTTTTCTGCGAGCACATCGCTCGCGTATTTTACCGTATATATGTCGTCGCCTATATCGACTCCGATCTTTTTCAGCTCTGCGGCGACTTTAGTTATCTCGGGCACGTCAAGTCCGATGTCGATCAACTCCGCCTCGTGAGAAAAGACTTTTTCGGTCGTATCGCAGAATTTCAGCTCACCGTCGTAAAGTACGCACAGACGGTCGCAGTATTTTGCAACGTCCTCCATGCTGTGGCTTACGATGACGACCGTAGTTCCGCTCTGTCTCTGATACTGTTTTATCCTTCCGAGGATCTCGCGGCGTCCCGCGGGGTCAAGTCCCGCCGCCGGCTCGTCGAGCACGAGCAAAGACGGTCTCATCGCGATAACTCCGGCGAGTGCCGCGCGGCGCTTCGGTCCGCCGGACAGATCGAACGGGGATTTTTCGAGAAGATCCCTGTCAAGTCCCGAAAAATCAGCCGCCTCAAGGACGCGCTCGTTCAGTTCGTCGCCCGAAACGCCCATATTCTTCGGACCGAACGCAATGTCTGCCGATACAGTCTCGTCGAAGAGCTGGTACTCGGGATACTGCATAACGAGCCCTACCTTGAATCTTACGTCTCGGATTTTGACTTTCTTATCCCAAATACTCTCGCCGTCGACGATCACTTCTCCCTCGTCGGGTTTCAGAAGGCCGTTGAGCATTTTGATGAGAGTCGATTTTCCGCTTCCGGTAGAACCGATAATACCGGTGACAAGTCCTTTTTCTATCGCGAGAGTTACGTTCTTTACCGCTCTCTTTTCGTAGGAAATGCCTTTGTTGTAGGTATATGATACTCCCTTGAATTCAGCGGCGAATACTTCGTTTGTCATTCAAGGCACCCCCTTCTTGCAAGGGCGGCTTTTATCGCCGCGGCGCACGCTCCCGGCGAGAGGACGTCGAGCGGGACGTCAAGACCTGCGTCTCTCAGATCCCAAAGAAGCTCCGTTGTTTGCGGGACGTCAAGACCCGCGTCCCAAAGCTCGCGGCATTTTGTGAATATCTCCCGGGGCGCGCCGTCCATTATGATGCGCCCGTCGTCCATTACGAGAACGCGGTCGGCGAACGACGCCTCGTTCATATAGTGAGTTATGAGAAGGACCGTTATTCCTTCCTCTTTGTTGAGACGGATTATCTGCTTCATGACCTCTCGTCTTCCGAGAGGGTCGAGCATCGCGGTGCTTTCGTCGAAGATGATGCAGCGTCGCTTCATCGCGATCGCTCCCGCTATCGCGACACGCTGTTTCTGACCTCCGGAAAGACGCGACGCGGAGTGGCGGGCGTATTCTTTCATTCCCACCGCCTCGAGCGCTTCGTCGACGCGCTGCCTTATCTCGGCGGAAGGCATCCCGAGGTTTTCCGGACCGAACGCCACGTCGTCCTCGACTATCGTTGCGACTATCTGGTTGTCCGGGTTCTGAAACACCATGCCGACGTCTCTTCTCGCATCATATATCTCGTCCTCGGTGATATCGGGCTTCGTTACTTCCGTTCCGTTTATCACAAGGCGTCCGGAGTCCGGCAGAATGATCATGCAAAGCAGTTTCGCAAGAGTTGATTTTCCGCTTCCGTTTCTTCCGAGAACGGCGCAGAAAGACCCCTCTTCTATTTCAAAACTGATGTTTTTCAATACGTGCTTTTTCTCGGCGGGGGTGTCCCCTTCGTAGGAAAAGTTCACGTTTTCCGAAATGATTATTTTGCTCATTTTTCTCCTTAGATCCGGTCCGTTATACAGGTAATTCAAATCGAGCCGACGCTCCGGCGGGGAGTATCAGACCCGACGCCGCAACTCGAAGTCCCGTCTCGCCGGTCTCAAGTTTTCCGCGCCTTACGGCGTCCTTCTGCAGT
>JAFXNX010000230.1 GCA_017529175.1 Clostridia bacterium | reverse complement strand
CTGCTCATCGGTAGTGGTATAAAGTTCCTTTACAAGCTGAAACATGTGAAGCATTTTCTCTCCGAATATCACAATCTCTTTCTGTTCTTATCTCTCCCCAGCCCTCATAGTATCCGTATCCGCCGCAGACTCCTCCGACGTTGCAGTAGGAAGCGCTTCCGGTGACGTCTCCGAAGAACGAACAGTTCCTGATCGATCCGTTGCTGAATCCCGCAATGCCTCCGACGCATGCCGCGGAACTTGTCACGTTGCCGTATATACACAAATTATTGATCGTGCCGAACCAGACGTATCCGAAAAGCCCCGCGTATTCCGAGGTATCGACGTTCATTCCCGTGATTATGTGATCCTGTCCCTCAAAGGTCCCGGAGAATCTGTGGTCATTGGTGCCGATAGGAGCCCAGTTCTCGCCGGACAGATCGAGGTCGCAGCTCAGATATATCGACATACCCTCGAAGGTGTTGCCGCCGTTGACCTCGTCCCTGAACGCCTTGAACTGCGCGAGGTTCGAAATATATTTGTTCGTTATGACCGCTTCTCCCGTACCGCCGGTACCGCCGGTACCGCCGACGCCGCCGACGCCGCCCGAGGGACTTATATTCTGCGCTCCGCGAAGAACCGGCGCGCCGTCTTTGATTACCCAGACGTTCGTGAAATCCCAGTTCTTGAAATTCGAAGTGTCCTTGAAATATTTCTGATAAAAGAAATCTTTATAACCTTTGCCGGACAGGATCCCGCCTATATGGATATAGCCGATCGCATAGTCACAGCAGTCGTACCACCAGTAGTTGTCTTCCATCGTTACCGTTACGTCCGTACGGTATCTGCTTCCCACGATAGCGCCGACTCTGACGTCGTGCGTTAACGTGTTTGTCGCTCTGCAGTCGACTCCGTCTTTACCGGAGACCACGCCGTTATTGTCCGGAGCGTAGCAGTAACAGCGAAGTACGGATATATCGTGACGGACGCGGGCAACGATACCTCCGACGTAGTCCTCGCCGTATACGACTCCGCGGTTATAGCAGTCTTCTATCACGCCGCCGGTTGTCACCCATCCGATGATGCCGCCCACGACGCGTCCGTCAGCCGTGACTCTTCCGTTGTTGCCGCATTCGGAGATCGAAACGCCCTGACCGAAACCGACGATGCCGCCGATACGCATATCCTCGTTCGACGACCAGGAGCCGGTCACGTTGCCGTCGTTTATGCATTTCTTTACAAAGCTGTCGGGATTGTGGACGTAGTCCATATATCCGATGATGCCGCCCACGTCGCGTTTACCGTTTACGGAGCCCTTGTTGTGACATCTTACGATCGTACAGCTTCTGCACCGTCCCGTGATGCCTCCGACGCGCTCGTTTCCGTTGACCGCGCCTTCGTTCACGTCGTTCGTCAAGGTTTCGCCGCCGTCGAACGTCTCACCGACGATGCCCGCGGTGTAGTTGACTCCGGTGACATTGCCCTTGTTCAGACAATTCGATATATTTGCGTTGCTGAAGCCCGCGATGCCGCCCGTCAAGGACACGCCCGTGACTTCTCCCGTATTGGTGCAGCTTCCGATGACGCTGGAACCTACGCCGTTGAAATAGTCGTATACCGCGCGTCCCGTGATGCCGCCGACTTGGTCGCCGCTGCCGGTGACTTTACCGCGGTTGATACAGTTATGAACGTCTCCGCCGTAGTCCTGTATACCCGCGATACCGCCCGTATACTGCGCTCCGGATATCTCGCCGGTGTTGGTGCAGAGGTCAACGTTCGCGCCTGCGAGGATCTCGCCGACGACGCCCGCGGTGCGCTCGTTTCCCGTTATCTTGCCGCTGTTGATGCAGTTCTCTATCTGGCAGTTAGCGGCAGTACCGGTCATGCCTCCGGTCCTTGAAGCACCGCTTACCGCTCCGCGGTTCGTACAGTTCTTTATCTCGCCGCCTTTTGCCGCGCCGATGATGCCGCCCGCCTGATCGTGGCCGTTCGTGCTGACGGCTCCTTCGTTGACGCACTCGGTAATAACGACGTCTCCGACGCCGACGATGCCGCCCGTTCCGTCGTAGAATCCCGCGACTTCCGCTTTGTTTGTGCATCTTACGATCTCGTTGGAGGCCTCTCCTGCAATACCGCCCGCGTACGTATAATTGTTCTGCGTATCGGAGGTGGTGATCTTCGCATAATTGCCGTTGACGCAGTTTATGATCCATCCGTCGTTTTTGCCGACGATACCGCCTACGCGTTTTGCGCCGCTCACCTCGCTGTAGTTAGAACACGATTCGACGTTGCCGGAAGAATAACCGGCTATACCGCCGACCTGATCCGTTCCGTTAACGCCGGTGTCGTTTCTGCAGTTTCTTATCTCACCTTCGTTTCTGCCGACGATCCCTCCGGTACATCCCGAGCCGGAAACGCTGCCCGACACCGTGCAGTTTTCTATCGTTCCCGTGTTTTTGCCCGCGATACCGCCGGTGTTGTCACCGCCGGAGATGCCGTCGGTATAAAGACTGATATTTCTGATCTGTCCCGTGCTGCTGCCGAACAGACCTTTGTAAGCGCCGCCGCCCCCGATCTTCAGCCCGCTGATGCTGAACCCGTTTCCGTCAAAATAACCGCTGAAGGGCTTTGAGTCCGTTCCTATCGGAGTCCATTCGGAGATCCCCGAAAGGTCGATACTCGCCGTGAGCATATAATACTTGTCGTTGTTGACTCCGTTTTTGACGTTGTTCGAAACGGCAAGAAGATCGCTCGCGTCGTCAATAAGGTACGGATCGCTGACGATCCCGCTGCCGCCCTTCAAGACGCCACCTGCCGCTTTTACCGGCAGAGCGAAAAGGGCGCTGTTGATGAGAAGAGATGCGAACAGAATGAGAGCCAGCGCGCTTTGCGCTACTGATAAAAATCTGCTCAAATAACTTTTGTTTTCCGACATTTTGTTCTTCCTTCCGTGATGTGGATTTATCGCATTTGTCTTTCAAAATCTGTCGGTCACTGACGTCGCGTGATTCTGAAAGTGTCAGTTTGCCGTCCCCGGCGGATCTTTAAAAACAAATATTCTCATTTTTATCGTAACAAATCGATATTAATAAATCCCAAACAAATATGAGATATTAATGTAATATATATAATTAAATGATCAAATAACCTCTATATATTCAGGCTCCACGTGATCTGTGACGATCTCGTTTTTTCTGTAATAACGGAGCTTATGCTTTTTCGCAAGGCGTCTGGCGTCGATTTTCAGCACGCAAAACTCCGAGTCCTTATTTTCGGCAAGCGTCTTCCACCGTAGAAATCCTTTGAGATCAATGGTATCCGAAAGAAAAACCTTGCCTTCTCTTCCCGCCCTCAAACCGCTTCTTATTATGCTGCCCAGACATTCGACCGTAGTAAAGTGATAAAGGCGCGAACACCTTCTGTACTCGACCTTACCGTCTTTCGCCTTATCGTATAAAGCGGCGATCGCCTCGTCCGAGTCGGGATAAAGCTTCTTGGCAAGCGAGCTTCCTAAAAAATATTTAGCAATCGAGTATCCGTGATATATTCCGCTCTCCGCGCCCTTCACCTTTTTTCTAAGGAACGCGGCGTTTTTGATCTCGACGGAGTATGGACCGTTGAACGATCTCGACGCAAGCAGTATCTTCATCTTTTTGAAAAATCCCGGCTTTTTATCCTTCTCGCCGAGCGGATCGCTCATTACCGCGGAAAGATCGATTTTTATAGTTTTCATTCGTTTTATAAAAACCTCTACAGCGTTTTTACCGCCCGATCGCTCCGACGGTAAAAATGTCTTTTATGTTCTTATGAAATAACGACCGTCGGCATTTGATACGTTCGCAAACTTATCCCGCGATCAGAACTTTTATCGCGCTGATATCTTTAAGACCGATCGTGCCGTCGCCGTCGATATCCGAATTTTCACTCGAGATATCAGATGCGTTAACGACCCCTGCGATATACGCTTTGAGATGAGATATATCTTTAAGTGTTAAGATACCGTCGCCGTCAACGTCGCCGATCTTTGCGGCGGGCAAGACGTTCTCGTTTATCGTTGCTCCGCATACCGTGCAGGTATAAGTTTTTACGCCTGCGGACGTCATCGTTGCGGGAGTCGTAATGACTCCGTCATCCCACTCGTGCGCGGCGCTTTCGGTATGCTCCGCGTTGTGAGAGCAGATTCTGACATGGCTTTCGCCGTCGAGTTCCCTCCACTCACCGAAGTCGTGTCCGAGGGCGGGGACGTACGTATCGACGTAGCTGTCGCCGCACTTAGAGCAGGTGTGAGTCGCGTAACCTCTGTCCGTACACGTCGGAGCGGTCACTGTTTCTTAATAGTTATATGTAAATTTATTTTTCTTCGTTCGGATACCTGATGGGCTCAAGGAGTTGTCGAGTATTCGCGTATCAGCATATTTTTCAGCAT